>JAXIOX010000191.1:0-15214 GCA_045403275.1 Burkholderiales bacterium
TGCGCTATCTGACCACGGACGACTACCGGGAACTCATGCGTAGCCGCGATGCCGTGCGCGTTCGCGGCACACGCGATCTATAGGGAAGCTCTGATCAAGCCACGCTGAAAACGGCGAAAAATTGCCTTATGATTCTATACATACACAGGTCCTCTTCAACCCAGACGCAAGGGAATCAATAATGGCTGCTGATCTTGGCATCAAGGAGAAAGACCGGGTACAGATCGTCGATGGCTTGTCGAAGCTGCTTGCCGACACGTACACGCTGTACATGAAGACCCATAATTTTCACTGGAACGTGACCGGTCCGATGTTCCAGACGCTGCATCTGATGTTCGAAACCCAGTACACCGAGATGTGGAACAACGTCGATCTGATCGCCGAGCGCATCCGCTCGCTGGACGCGCCGGCGCCCGGGACCTACGTCCAGTTTTACAGGCTTGCCTCGATCAAGGAAACACCCGGCGTGCCCAAGGCCCAGGACATGATCAAGATCCTGCTGGAGGGACACGAGGCGGTCGCGCGTACGGCGCGCAAGGTTTTTCCCGCCGCCGAGCGCGGCAACGACCAGCCGACCATGGATCTTCTGACCCAGCGCATGGAAGTCCATGAAAAGACGGCTTGGATGCTCAGGAGTCTCTTGGAAAAGTAACCCAACTAAAATGCGTCCAAGGCGTCTTTCAGTGGAGGCTAATGCGTGTAGCGCGTTATGCCGGAACTAAAAAACCGCGTGGATGCTGCGAAGCCTGTTGGAGAAGTGATGCGTCTGTGCCGACCGGCGTAGGCCGGTTGCAGAGGTAGAGTTTTTTTTGGCTGCTACAGATATTGCGATGATGGCCCGAGTTTGCCGTCTTCCTGGATCCAACCCCTTGTCGTCTGCCAAGAGTTTTCCGTCCCGAATCGTCATCGCCACCCGCGAAAGCGCGCTCGCTCTGTGGCAGGCGCGCCACATCGAAGGGCGTCTTCGCGCGCTCTACGCCGGAGTCGAGACGAAGTTGCTGGGCGTAACCACGCAGGGCGACCGCATGCTCGACACCTCGCTTGCCAAGATCGGCGGCAAGGGCCTGTTCGTGAAGGAACTGGAGTCCGCGCTGGAATCCGGCGAGGCGGATATCGCGGTGCACTCGATGAAAGACGTGCCGATGAATCTGCCGTCCGGGTTCACGATCGCCGCCATCACCAAGCGCGAAGACCCGCGCGACGCATTCGTCTCCAACGACTACCGCGACCTGGAGAGCCTGCCGCCGGGAAGCCGCGTCGGCACCTCCAGCCTGAGGCGCGAAAGCCAGTTGCGCGCGCGTTTTCCTCTTCTCGAGGTCGAGCCGTTGCGCGGCAATGTGCAGACGCGCCTGCGCAAACTCGATGATGGGCGGTACGCCGCGATCATTCTTGCGGCGGCCGGACTCAAGCGCCTTGGTCTGTCTGCCCGCATCGCCTGCCTGCTTACGCCCGAGCAGAGCCTTCCCGCAGTCGGCCAGGGCGCGCTCGGCGTCGAATGCCGCGCCGAACGCAGCGACCTGGTTGCGGCGATCGCGTCGCTAGACGATGCTGCCACCCGTTGGTGCGTGGAGGCCGAGCGGGCGGTGAGCCGCGCGCTCGCGGGCAGCTGCCAGGTGCCGCTGGGCGGATATGCCGAGCTGAACAACGGCCGGGCCCGGCTGCGCGGATTCGTCTCCAGTCCCGACGGCGTGCGCATGGTGTACGACGAGATCGCCGGTTCGGCGAAAGATTCGCCTGCCGAACTCGGCCGGGCTCTTGCCGAACGTCTGATTGCCAAGGGTGCGCGCGAAATCCTCGCGGCGCTGGGCGGATAACACGCGTGGGCGCGACGGGGGGTGAGCGGCCGCTGGCGGGCATCGGTGTCCTGGTGACCCGGCCCGCGCATCAATCGCAGCGGTTGGCCGAACTGATTCGAAGCCTCGGCGGTGAACCGCTTATGTTTCCGGCGATGGAGATCGTGGCGCTACCGGATGTTGCGACTGCGCCGGCACTGAAGCGGCTGGCGCAGTTCGACCTGGCGATATTCACCAGCCCGAACGCGGCGCAGCTGGCGATGCAGCGCATCGCACAGGCAGGCGGCCTGCCTGCCGGCATGCGCGTGGCCGTGCTGGGGCCTGGAACCGCCGCCGAGTTGAAAAAATTCGCCGTGCGCGAGATGATCACGCCGCAAGCGGATTTCGACAGCGAGGCTTTGCTCAACGCGTTGTCCGAATTGAAGTTCGCCGGAAAGAGTGTGGTGATTTTTCGCGGGCAGGGCGGACGTGAGTTGCTCGGCGATTCACTGCGCCAGCGTGGTGCCGACGTCGAATACGTGGAATGTTACCGGCGCGCTAGACCCCGACACGATCTGGCAGAACTGATACCACTGTGGCAGCAGGGCAGGCTCCGGTCCTGCCTCGCCACCAGCTCGGAAATCGTGATCAATCTCTTCGACATGGCCGGAGAAGCATGCCGGCCGTGGTTGTGCCAGACTCCGATGTTCGTCTCCCATCCGCGCGTGGCCGCTACCGCGTTTGCCTTCGGCGTGCACACGATTTTCGTCGCCGGCATGGGAGACGAGGCGCTGGCGACGGGACTGGAGACCTGGTTTGCAAGACTGCGCCGGGTTGCCCCGTAGCCCGACCGTTTTTTTTCTGCGAACTATGGCCGAACCATCAAGCGAACAGCAACTCGTTGCGGATAGCCGGGCTGCGGCACAGCCGCGGCGACGCTCGCGACTTGCCGTCCTGGCGTTGCTGCTGGCCTTGGCCGCGACTGCGCTGGCCGCGTGGCACTGGTATGACGCACGCGAGCGCTTCGACGTATTCGAGCAGGACGTGGCGAGGCGTCTTGCCGAAGCCGATGCCCTGGGCCGCGAAACGCGGTCGCTTGCCGGGCAGTCGCGCGACGAATTGCGCGATGTGGTTGCGCGGCTCGGACAGCTCGAGGCGCGCATGGTGGAAACCCAGAACCAGCGTCTGGCGCTCGAATCGCTCTACAGGGATTTGTCGGGCAGCCGCGACGAATGGGTGCTGGCCGAAGTCGAGCAGGCACTGCTGATCGCCAACCAGCAACTCCAGCTTGCAGGCAACGTCAAAGCCGCGCTGATCGCGCTGGAGACTGCGGATGCGCGCCTGGCACGTATGGATCGCCCGCAGCTCACCGCATTGCGGCGGGTAATCAGCAAGGATATGGAGCGGCTCAAGGCCGCCCCGTACGTGGACGTCGTCGGCATGGCGCTGCGCCTGGACAACGTTATGAAGGCGGTGGATGTATTGCCCTTGGCCATGGAGCAGCGACCGCAGCCGGCCAACGATGCGGCGGCGCCGGCGAGCGGGGGATTCTGGGCCAATCTGTGGCGCGAAACGAAACAGGATCTGGGTCGCCTGGTGCGCATCCAGAATGCCGAAAAACCGGAGGTTCCATTGCTATCTCCGGAGCAGGCTTTCTTCCTGCGCGAGAATCTCAAGCTGCGTCTGCTCGGGGCACGGCTGGCGTTGCTGACGCGCGACGAGACAAGCTTCAAGGCTGATCTCGACTCGGCTTCGGACTGGCTGCAACGCTACTACGACTCCGGCACAAAACCGGTGGCTGCTGCGCTGTCCAACCTGAAACAACTGACGCGTACAGAGATCAGCATCGAGCTTCCGGACATCTCCGCGAGCCTGGACGCAGCGCGCAATCTCAGGATGGTGCGCGAGCGCGCCCGCTGAGCATGACTCGCTATCCGGTGCAGGGGGCAGACTGATGCGGGGTCTGTTGTGGGTAATCGGACTTTTTGCCGCCGCCGTCGGACTTGTGCTGGCGGCGCACTACAACAACGGCTACGTACTGCTGGTGCTGCCGCCATGGCGCGTCGAGCTCTCGCTCAATCTGGCGATTCTCATCGCAGCAGTGGCCGTCGTGATCGCGTATCTGGTGATGCGCGCGACCATGATTTCGATCGCCATGCCGGGTAGGGTGCGGGCCTATCTCAAGCGCCGCAACGAAAACAGGGCGCGCGCCGCTTTCAACGAGGCCCTGGTCAATTTTTTCGAAGGCCGCTTCGGCAAGGCCGAGAAGGCGGCCGCTGCGGCGCTCAAGGCCGGTGAGTCTCCCGCCCTTTCCGCCATTTTGGCGGCGCGCGCGGCGCACGGCATGCGTGCGTTTTCCACCCGCGACGATTATCTGGCCAAAGCCGCCGGCCACGATCCCGTCGAAGACAGCATGCGCTTGATCGCGCAGGCCGAAATGCTGCTGGACGAACGCCGCTACCACGACGCGCTCGATGTGCTGAGGCGGCTGCCCGAGAGCCACACGGCCGCTTTGCGGCTGGAGCTGCGCGCGCAGCAGATGGCAAAGAACTGGGACCGCGTGCTGGCGCTGATCCCGCAACTCGAAAAGCGCAAGGTGTTCGAACGGCCGGTGGTCGCGCAACTGCGCCGCCACGCGATCATCGAGAACCTGAAACTCACGGCACTGGATGGCAAGGCGCTACGCGAATACTGGGACAAGCTGCCGGTGCAGGACCGGTATGAGCCGCGCATCGCCGCGGCGGCGGCACGGTGCTTCGTCGATCTTGGTGCGTGTGCGCAGGCGCATCGTATCGTCGAGGACGGCGTCGAGCGGATCTGGGACCAGGGTCTCCTGGCGCTGTATTCCGAATGCCTGGGGGAAGACGTCCGGCAGCAACTGGAACGTGCCGAGAAGTGGCTTCAGGCGCATCCGCGCGATGCGGTGCTGTTGCTCACGCTGGGCCGGCTTTGCGCGCACCAGGGTTTGTGGGGCAAGGCCCGCAGTTACCTCGAGGCGAGCCTGTCGATCGAGCCCACGTATTCGGCGCACCTTGAGCTGGCGCGCCTGCTGGAGCGCGAAGGCAAGCTCGAACTGGCTGCCACCCACTACCAGAAGGCGCTCGAGGTCACGCTCGGCCAGTTGCAGCACTATGGCGGCGGGCGCAGGCAGCCGGTGCTCTGATGCGGTGAAACGCCTTTGAAGGCCATTTCATGAATGCACGGGGCCAGAACCCGGTCGTCCCGGACAAGGAATCGCCGCTGCGAGAGGATATTCGCCTGCTTGGACGCATACTCGGCGACACCTTGCGCGAACAGGAGGGAGAAGCGGTTTTCGATCTCATCGAACGCACCCGGCAGAACGCCATCCGCTTCCGCCGCGACCGCGATCCGGGCGCCAGGCGCGAACTCGAAACCACGCTCAACAAGCTCGACCCGGTGCGCACCATCGCGGTGGTGCGGGCGTTCAGTTTCTTTTCGCAACTTGCCAACATCGCCGAGGACCAGCATCACAATCGCCGCCGTCGCGCGCACCTGATAGCGGGTTCGCCGCCGCAGGAAGGAAGCGTTGCCCTGGCGCTGGCCCGTGGCCGCGCTGCCGGGTTGCCGGCGGAGAAGGTCAGGGCCTTCTTCCGCGACGCGTTGATCTCGCCGGTGCTGACCGCGCATCCCACCGAAGTACAACGCAAGAGCATTCTCGACTGCCAGTCGGAGATCGCCCGGCTGCTCACCGAACGGGACCGCATGCAGCTTACGCCCGACGAGCTGGCGCAGAACGAAGAGGCGCTGCGTCGCGTGGTGCTGACGTTGTGGCAGACCAGGGTGCTGCGAGAGCTGCGGTTGACGGTGAACGACGAGATCGAGAACGGCCTGTCGTACTACCGGTACACTTTCCTGCGGCAACTGCCGCGGCTGTACGCGGAGATCGAGGACCTGCTGGCGCAACAAGGTTTCGGGCGCGCGCCGCTGGCCGGTTTCCTGAAGCTGGGCAGTTGGATCGGGGGCGACCGCGACGGCAACCCCTACGTGACTCACGAAGTGATGCATCACGCGCTGACCCGTCATTCCTCTACGGCGATGGATTTCTACTTCGAGGAGATCCATCAGCTCGGCGGCGAACTGTCGCAGTCGGTGCGCATCGTCGAAACCACGGCCGAACTCGAGCAACTGGCGGCGCAGTCGCCGGACACCTCGGAACATCGCCGCGACGAGCCTTATCGGCGCGCGCTCACCGGCGTCTACGCACGGCTCGCCGCGACCTCGCGGCTGCTCGACCATCACCTGCCCGATCGCCGCGCGATCGCCGAAGCGCCGCCCTACCGGGACAGCGCGGAATTTGCACAGGACCTGGCGGTGCTGGCCGATTCGCTGGCGGCCAACGGTTCGGAGCGGGTGGCGCGCGGGAGGCTGCGCAGCCTGCACCGTGCCGCGGTCATTTTCGGCTTTCATCTGGCGCCGCTCGACATGCGTCAGCACAGCGGCGTACACGAGCAGGTGGTCGCCGAACTGTTCGCGCTCGGGGCGCGCCGCGAGGGTTACGCCGCCTTGCCGGAAGCGGAGCGCCGCACCTGGCTGCTCGAGGAATTGAGGCTGCCGCGGCTGTTGCGCTCGCCTTACCTTGCCTACAGCGAGGACGTCCGCAAGGAGCTCGCCATCCTTGACGCTGCAGCAGACACGCATCGCCGCTACGGTGCAGAGGCGTTGCCGAATTACATCATCTCCAAGGCCGACGGCGTCAGCGACCTGTTCGAGGTGGCGTTGTTGCTGAAAGAAGTCGGGCTGCTGCAGCCCGGCGAGACGCCTCGCCTCGACGTCAACATCGTTCCGCTGTTCGAGACCATCAACGACCTGCAGGATTGCGGCCCGATCATGGACCAGTTGTTCGCGGTTCCCTACTACCGGGCGCTGTTGGCGAGCCGCGGCAACGTGCAGGAGGTGATGCTCGGGTACTCCGACAGCAACAAGGACGGAGGTTTCCTTACTGCGAACTGGGAGTTGTACAAGGCGGAAGTCGAACTCGTGAAGGTGTTCGCGCACCACAACGTCGAGCTGCGCCTGTTTCACGGCCGCGGCGGCACGGTGGGACGCGGCGGCGGACCCAGCTACCAGGCGGTGCTGGCGCAGCCGCCGGGCAGCGTTGCCGGCCAGATCAGAATCACCGAGCAGGGCGAGGTGATCGCCAGCAAATACTCCGATCCCGACATCGGCCGGCGCAATCTGGAAACGCTGGTGGCCGCCACCTTCGAGGCCACGCTGCTCGAACCCGCCGCCATCGAGAGGGCTGCGTATCTCGAAGTGATGCAGGAAATGAGCGCAACTGCGTTCTCCGCGTACCGGAGCCTGGTGTATGAGACCCCGGGATTCGTGCAGTTCTTCCGCAGCGCGACCCCGATCACCGAAATCGCCGACCTGCACGTCGGCAGCCGCCCGGCTTCGCGCAAGAAAACCGACCGCATCGAAGACCTGCGCGCGATCCCCTGGGTATTTTCCTGGTCGCTGTCGCGAATGATGCTGCCGGGATGGTACGGGTTCGGTGCGGCGGTGGACGCGCTGGCGGTGCGCAAGGCTGACCGCGGCCTGGAACTGCTGCGCGAGATGTACCGCGACTGGCCTTTCTTCCGCGCGCTGCTGTCGAACATGGACATGCTGCTGGCGAAAAGCGACATCAGCATCGCCTCGCGCTACGCCGAACTGGTCACCGATGGCGAGCTGCGCGAGCGCATTTTTTCGCGCATCCAGGATGAGTGGGAGCGCACGGTGCGCTGCCTCCTTGCGATCACCGGGCAAGCAGAACTGCTGGAGGCCAACCCGGCACTGTCGCGCAGCCTGCGTAACCGCTCGCCCTACATCGACCCGCTCAACCACCTGCAGGTCGAGCTCCTGCGGCGCTACCGTTCGGGGGAAACCCAGGAGCGCATCAAGCGCGCAATCCTGCTGACCATCAACGGCATCGCCGCCGGACTGCGCAACAGCGGCTGACCAAACCTTCCGGATCTTGCACCGCAAAGACGCAAAGAACGCAAAGAAAAGCAGAAAAAAATGGACGGGGAGAACCTGCATTTGGCAGAACCCGCCTTGGTCGCGACCATCGGCTATCCACGTGTCGAACGAAATAAACAGCTTTTTCTCGTTGCCCGCTGTTCCTTTGCGTTCTTTGCGTCTTTGCGGTTAAAAAAATTTAGTCGCTCAAGCGGAAGCAGGCTTGGGATCGACAGACGGCGTAAAGGCGTCGGAGTAGAACTCGTCGTCGGGAAGCTTGCACAGAGTGGTGAAATCCCAGTGCGCGGATTCCACCACCACCGGGGCGCCGCAGGCGTAAACCTGATAGCCGCTCATGTCGGGGAAGTCTTCCATGACGGCGCGGTGCACGAAGCCGCTGCGCCCGCTCCAGTTGTCCACCGGAAGCGCGTCTGAAATCACCGGGATGAAACGGAAATTGTCGTGCTGCTGCTGCCAGCGGGCGGCGAGTTCGCCCATGTAGATGTCCACCGGCCGGCGCCCGCCCCAGTACAGCACCATCTGGCGGGTGGTCTCCAAGTGGAAGGCGTGCTCGATGATGCTCTTGATCGGTGCGAAACCCGTGCCGCTCGCCACCAGGATGATCGGCCTGTCCGAATCATCGCGCATGAAGAACGTGCCCAGCGGCCCTTCGAAACGCAGGATGTCCTTTTCCTTCATTCTGTTGAACACGTAGTCGGTGAAGGCGCCGTTGGCCATGTTGCGCACGTGCAGCTCGATGTATTCGTCGTCGTGCGGCGGATTGCCAATCGAGTAGGAACGGCGCTTGCCGTCCTTCATCAGAATGTCGATGTACTGCCCCGCCAGAAACTGCAGGCGCTCGTTCGCCGGCAGCTTCAGTTTGAGCACGATCGCGTCGGGAGCGACCTTGGACATCTCCTGAACCCGGCACGGCAGCTTGCGGATCTCAAGCTGGCCCACGCCGCTTATTTCGCGCGCCTCGATTACCAGGTCGGACAACGGTTTGGCCTGGCAAAACAGCGCCAGCCCCGCCTTCTTTTCGAAATCGGCAAGGACGTGCGGCTGCGCATTGCCATAGTCCACGTTGCCTTCGAGGACTTTACCCTTGCAGGCGCCGCAGGCACCATTGCGGCAGCCATACGGAAGCGTGAAGCCTTCGCGCAGGGCGGCGGCAAGCACGGATTCGCCTTCACCGACGGTGACAACGTGATTGCTGGGTTTGATCGTGACCTGGTGGGCCATGGCAGTTCGCGGACGCTGGAGCCCCGGGCTCCGGGTTAAAATGCTGGCATGAGAAGGTTGTTGATTATCGGCTGTGGCGACGTCGGATTGCGCATGGTGCGCGCGCTGCGGGGGCGTTGGCGCATTTACGCGCTGACCCACTCGGAGAACCGGCATGCGCTGCTGCGTGCCGAAGGGATCGTTCCGGTGGCTGGAGATCTGGATCGTCCCGAGACGCTGGACCGGCTCGCCGGCCTGGCGCAGGACGTGGTGCATTTCGCCCCGCCGCCGGGATCGGGAACGCGTGACACGCGCACCGTCAACCTGGTTCGGGCACTCGCAAAGGGCGGCAGTCTACCACAGCGAATGACATACATCAGCACCAGTGGCGTCTATGGAGATTGCGGCGGCGCGGTGGTGGACGAGACCCGGGGAGCGAAACCCTTGAGCGATCGCGCCCGGCGCCGCCTGGACGCGGAACGGCAACTGCGCGCATGGGGCGCGCAGACCGGTGTGCATGTCAGCATCCTGCGCGTGCCCGGAATCTACGCCGCAGAACGACTGCCGCTTGCGCGTCTGAAAGCCGGCATGCCGGCGCTCGAGACCGCGCATGATCCGTATACCAATCACATCCATGCCGATGACCTCGCCCGCACTGTGATGGCAGCATTGAGTCGCGGCCGCGGCGGACGTGCGTACAACGCTTGCGATGATTCATGGATGAAAATGGGTGACTACTTCGACCTGGTCGCGGACCAGTTCGGTCTGCCGCACCCGCCTCGGATCAGTCGCGAAGCCGCAGAGCGGCAAATCCCGGAAAGTACGCTGTCTTTCATGCGCGAATCCCGGCGCCTTGCCAACCGCCGCCTGAAAAAAGAGTTGCGGGTGAGGCTGCGCTATCCGTCGGTCGCGCAGGGCGTCGCTGCTGCGCGGGCTCGATCGACGTGAACAACGCATCCGCAGCGGCCAGCGGGGCGTAACCGCCCGGAGTACTTTCCCGTGGACAATGACGTGTCCGGCGCTGGCGGCGAAGTGGTCGTGGTGTTGACCAATTTGCCGGACCTTGCGGCGGCCAGGAAGCTGGCGCAGTTGCTGGTGGAGCAGCGGCTCGCCGCCTGCGTCAACGTGCTGGCAGAGTGCTCATCGGTCTATCGCTGGCAGGGCAGAGTCGAGACGGCAACCGAGGTCCCGGTGCTGATCAAGACGGTGGCTTCGCGTTATCCGCGCCTCGAAGCCGCGATCCGCGCCAACCACCCGTATGAACTTCCCGAGATCGTCAGTATTCCTGTTGTGGCCGGCCTGGGCGAATATCTGGGCTGGGTCGCTGCCGAATCCGCCGCCGAATAACGCCCCCCTTTTCCACCGAATGAACCGGCGCATCGCCGCCAGATTTTTTGCCGAAATGCTGCTGGCAGCATGCGCTGCATGTGCGCTATCGCCGGCCACCGCCGACGACCTGCTGGCGCCGGAGCAGGCGTTCCGGTTCTCAGCCAGGCGCATCGAACCCGGGCTCGTGGAGTTGCGCTATCGCATCGCCGACGGCTATTACATGTATCGCGACAAGTTCCGGTTCACCGCGATTCCTCGATCGGTCGGGCTGGGCGAGGCCCGGTTTCCACCCGGCAAGATCGAGGAGGACGAATTCTTCGGGCGGGTCGAGACCTATCGCGGCGAACTGGTCATCACGATGGCAGTGAAGTCGGCCAGGGGCTTTACGCTGACGGCGGTTTCTCAGGGTTGCGCCGATGTCGGCGTGTGCTACCTCCCGCTGACGCAATCGGCATGGCTCGTTCCGGCGCGATCGTCCAGTGAAGCCGTCAGTTCCATAGGCAATGTCTCGAATCTGTTATTGCGGTTGCGGGACGCGGGACCGTCGCGATGAGAAGAGCGGCCCGGATCACGCTTCTGGTACTCGTGGTCGTTTCGGCACTCGCGGCCGGTTTCTGGCTGCACCCCTGGAACAAGGGCGGGGCGCCGGTTTCAGGCAGTGCAGCTCGGCTGATGGCGGCGTCGTTTCCCGACCTGGAAGGCAAATCCCAGGCATTGGCCCAATGGCGGGGGAAGGTCATGGTCGTGAACTTCTGGGCCACGTGGTGTCCGCCGTGTCTGAAGGAAATACCCGAATTCGTCCGGATGCAGGATAAGCTTGGAAGCCAAGGGCTGCAATTTGTCGGGATCGCCGTCGATAATCCGGCCAAAGTTCGCGAATTTGCTGCCAAGTACCGCATGAACTATCCGGTTCTTATCGGGGAAATGGACGCGATCGAGCTCGCCAGGGTCGCCGGGAACGAACTTGGCGGCCTACCATTCACGATCATTCTCGACCGCGAAGGCCGCTTGATCGGGACCGAGCTTGGCGGGTTAAACGAGCAAAAACTGACCGGGATCATCCAGCCGGCCATGTGAATTTCGCTTCGAACGTTTGGCAATACACGCCAAATTCCACGAACGGCGCCTAAAACTCTGGACTTGTAAGGCTCCCGGCATCTATGGTTGGGTTACGCAGCGAATCACGCCGTAGCATCGACGAGGGTGCGCCCATTCCCTTGATCAGCGGCCCGGAAATGCAAAATCCAGGCCCGTTGATTGCGCCAAAATTCCGCCTAAACTGGACAAATTCCTGGAAACTGCGGCAAACTTGCCGCCATGAAGAACGCCTCGAAGGGCGGCAAGGCGGCTTCCTCCGGCCCAGTACGCCCCAGAAAGGTTCTCGTCCTGCATGGCCCCAACCTTAATCTTCTCGGCTCTCGCGAGCCGGAGATCTATGGAGCCGAAACCCTGGCGGACATCAACAAGCGTTTGCTGGCGCTGGCGCTGAGTGCCGGGGCGAAGCTCGACAGTTTTCAGAGCAACTCGGAGGCTGAGCTGGTCGAGCGCGTCCACAAAGCCGGCCCCGCCGGCGTCGATTTCGTCATTATCAATCCGGCAGCCTATACCCATACCAGCGTGGCGCTACGCGATGCGCTCGCCGCGGTGCGCATTCCCTACATCGAAGTGCATCTTTCCAACGTGCACGCGCGCGAGCCCTTCCGACACCACTCCTATTTCAGCGATCGAGCTGTCGGTGTGATCTGCGGACTGGGGTCGCAAGGCTATGAGTACGCGTTGCAATGCGCGCTGACCTATACAGCCGGCAAATAGGGCCCCGCCCATATGGACTTGAGGAAACTCAAGAAGCTGATCGACCTGGTGCAGGAATCCGGAATCGCCGAACTCGAGATCACGGAGGGCGAGGAAAAAGTACGGATCAGCCGTGCCGGCAATGCGGTGCAGACTGCGGTGATGACGATGCCCCAGGCCGCGACCATGATGACGGCGGCTCCGGGTGCGGCCGCAGCCGCGCTCGCGCCGGCAGCGGCGCCCGGAGCCCCGGCCGAGCCTGAAGGGCATGTGGTGAAATCACCCATGGTCGGCACCTTTTATCGCTCGTCGGCGCCCGGCGCCAAGCCTTTCGTGGAAATCGGGCAATCGGTCAATGCCGGCGATACGCTGTGCATCATCGAGGCAATGAAATTGCTGAACGAAATCGAGGCTGACCTGGGTGGCGTGATCAAATCCGTGCTGGTTGAGAACGGCCAGCCGGTCGAGTATGGCCAGCCGCTATTCCTGATCAGTTGAGCATCGACCCGCCCGGCCTGGCTTTTTTTAGGCGGCGCGCGCAATGCTTTCCATGTTCGAAAAAATCCTCATAGCGAACCGCGGTGAGATCGCGCTGCGCGTACAGCGCGCCTGCCGCGAACTGGGCATCAAGACGGTCGCGGTGCACTCGGTGGCCGACGCCGACGCCAAGTACGTGCGTCTTGCCGACGAGTCGGTGTGCATCGGCCCGGCCCCCTCCTCGGAAAGCTACCTGAACGTGCCGGCAATCATCAGCGCCGCCGAAGTGACCGACGCCGAGGCGATTCACCCAGGCTACGGCTTTTTGTCTGAGAACGCCGACTTTGCCGAGCGGGTGGAAAAAAGCGGCTTCGTGTTCATTGGGCCGAGGCCCGACACCATCCGGCTGATGGGCGACAAGGTGAGCGCCAAGCAGGCGATGACCAAAGCCGGCGTGCCGGTTGTGCCCGGAGGCGAAGGCGCGCTGCCCGAAGAGGCGCAGGAAATCGTCAAGGTGGCGCGCAAGATCGGCTATCCCGTCATCATCAAGGCGGCCGGCGGCGGCGGCGGACGCGGCATGAGGGTGGTGCATACCGAGGCGGCGCTGGTCAACGCGGTTACGATGACCCGGCAGGAAGCGAAGGCCGCATTCGGCAACCCGACGGTGTACATGGAGAAGTTCCTGGAGACTCCGCGTCACATCGAGATCCAGGTGCTCGCCGATGAGCACCATAACGCGGTATTTCTCGGCGACCGCGATTGTTCGATGCAGCGCCGCCACCAGAAGATCATCGAGGAGGCACCGGCGCCCTTGATACCGATGAAGGAGCGCGTCCGCATCGGCGAGCGCTGCGCCGAGGCGTGCCGCAAGATTGGTTATCGCGGCGCGGGCACCTTCGAGTTCCTCTACGAGAAGGGCGAGTTCTTCTTCATCGAGATGAATACGCGGGTGCAGGTGGAGCATCCGGTGACCGAGATGATCACCGGC
Organism: Burkholderiales bacterium; assembly: GCA_045403275.1. Lineage (GTDB taxonomy): Bacteria > Pseudomonadota > Gammaproteobacteria > Burkholderiales > JACQAP01 > JACQAP01. The sequence continues at coordinate 13,537 of JAXIOX010000191.1, forward strand.
GTGGATATCGTGAAGACCCAGATTTTGGTGGCCGCGGGACAGAAACTGCCGTTCCGGCAGAAAGACATCACATTCCGCGGGCACGCGATCGAGTGCCGGATCAATGCCGAGCATCCCTACAAGTTCACACCGTCGCCGGGCCGCATCACCTCCTGGCACGTGCCGGGCGGGCCGGGGATCCGTGTGGATTCGCACGTCTACCACGGTTATTTCGTGCCGCCGTATTACGATTCCCTGATCGCCAAGGTCATTGCCTACGGCGACACCCGCGACCAGGCAATCGCGCGCATGCGCGTCGCGCTCTCGGAAATGAGCGTTGAGGGCATTCAGACCAACCTGCCGCTGCACCAGGAGTTGATGCTGGACACCGCATTCATACGCGGCGGCACCAGCATCGATTACCTGGAAGAGAAGCTCGCCAAGTACAGCAAGGTGGAGTAGCGGCGGATCCTGCGGAGGTGTGGCATCGCCTGGCTTGCGCTTGAACTCACGCTCGATGCCGCGCAGGTAACGGCGCTCTCGGACGCGCTTCTCGAGGCCGGCGCCATTTCGGTGGACGTGGCCGACGCGCGTGCCGGCACCGAGCGGGAAACGCCGATTTTCCAGGAACCGGGAGAAGAGGCCGAAATGGCCTACGGCTGCAACCGCCTGACTGCTCTGTTCGATCCCGGAACCGACGCGGCCGCAGCGCTCAGCCGCGCCTGCGCTGCCGCCGGCCTCGATCCGGTCCCGGCATATCGCACCGCAGAAGTCCCCGAGCAGGACTGGGTGAAGCTCATCCACAACCAGTTCGCGCCGATGCGGGTGTCTGCGCGGCTGTGGGTCGTGCCAAGCTGGCACGCCGCGCCGGATGGCTCCGCCATCAATATCGTGCTCGACCCGGGGCTCGCCTTCGGCACCGGCAGCCACCCGACCACGCGACTGTGCCTGGATTGGCTGGACCGGCATCTGTTCCCCGGCAGCAGCGTCATCGACTACGGCTGCGGCTCCGGCATCCTCGCCATCGCTGCGGCGAAATTCGGCGCCGGCCGCGTGGTTGGCGTCGACATCGATCCGCTGGCGCTGGTCGCCAGCCGTTACAATGCCGAGCAGAATCGCGTGGCTGCAACCTTCGTCGGGGCCGATGTACCGCGACTGCAACCGGCAGATGTCGTCATGGCCAATATCCTCTCCAATCCGCTCAAAATACTGGCACCGCTGCTCGCGGAGTTGACCGTGCCGGGCGGAGATGTGGTGCTGTCCGGGATCCTGGCGCCGCAGGCAAGGGCTGTTGCCGATGCCTACGCGAAATGGTTCGACATGGAGCCCGCCGTCGAGGAGCAAGGCTGGATCAGGTTATGCGGCAAGAGACTCAAATGAAGCGGATGCCATGAACCTGTACACGCGTTGCCTGCACTGCGGGACTACTTTCCGGGTAACCACCCAGCAACTGCAGGCTTCCAGTGGCCAGGTGCGCTGCGGCCAATGCAAACAGGTGTTCGATGCCTTCGCGACGCTCACTGCACAGGAGCCTCAGCCGGCTGAGCCGGAACGCGAAATGCCGTCCCCAGCGCGATCCGAATTGCCGAAGGTAGCGCCGCCCCTCGAAAAATCAGCGCCAACGCGAATTCCGGTGCGGCCGAAGCAAAGGCCGGCGGCGGCTGCGTCGGGGGGGGGGGGGGCGGCGGGCCCCGCTGCC
>JAXIOX010000244.1:0-5116 GCA_045403275.1 Burkholderiales bacterium
CCCGCAGTTGCGCCGCGACTGGGGCGCGGCGGACGGCGAGCCGTGTTCAGGGAAGCTCTGCATGAGTCCCGCATGCGCGACCGAGGCGATTCGGGTCGAGGGCAAGACGGCGAGGACGCCGTGTAGCCGGACTACATAAGGAGGAGCCGACGCAGGCATCGGCCCGAATCGCCCGGTCCCTCGAAAGAGTCGACATGTCATTGGGTTGTGCCAGGTGCGGCGCCTGCGTTGTTACGCTCCTTGCTGGGGCTTCAGCCGCACCTGCGGAGCGACGCCTAGCAGTCATCCGCACCTGGCGCAACGCGCGTCGCGGAACTTGATCAGAGCTTCCCTAGTCCGGAAGGCCAGATGTGACGGCCTTCTTGACGCTCCGTGGCATAGTCTTTACATTCCGCGGCAGCAAACCTTTCAGCGAGGCAGGATGATCTATCAGCTGCACGAGTTCCAAAAGACGGTGATGGCGCCCACGGTCCTCCTTGCGGACGCCGTCAAACATCTCTTCACCAGTCCCTTCAGCCCGCTTGCGTATACCCCGGTTTCCCGCACCATCGCTGCCAACAGCGAAGTCTTCGTGCGGCTGATGCGGCGTTATCCAAAACCGCAATGGCAGGTAGACCATACGTTGATCGACGGCGAACGTATCGCGGTCACCCGCGAGGTGGCTGTGGAAAAGCCGTTTTGCCAGCTACTGCACTTCAGGAAAGACCCTGCCTTCGTGCAGCCAAAGCTGCTGATCGTCGCTCCCCTGTCGGGGCACTTCGCCACACTGCTGCGCGATACGGTGCGCACCGCGCTGCCGGACCACGATGTGTGGGTCACCGAGTGGGTGGACGCCAAAATGGTGCCGCTGTCGAAGGGCCCGTTCCACCTCAACGATTACGTGGACTACATCAGGGAATTCATCCGGCACCTGTCGCCGGACTTGCACGTGATGTCGGTGTGCCAGCCGACCGTTCCGGTGCTGGCCGCTGTGTCGTTGATGGCAGCGGAGAACGACCCTGCGGCGCCGAAGGCGATGATCATGATGGGCGGGCCGATCGATACCCGCCGCAATCCGACCACAGTGAACGATTTTGCCTCGGGGCGACCGCACTCATGGTTCGCCGACAAGGTAATCATGCGCGTGCCGCCGAATTATCCGGGCTTCATGCGCAAGGTGTACCCGGGCTTCCTGCAACACGCCAGTTTCCTTGCCATGAATCCGGACCGCCACCTGGATGCGCACAAGCAGTTCTACAACCACCTGATCCGCGGCGACGGCGAGAGCGCCGAGGCGCATCGGCAGTTCTACGACGAATACAATGCGGTGCTCGACATGCCAGCCGAGTACTACCTGGACACTGTCAAGGCGGTTTTCCAGGAATTCCAGTTGCCGAAGGGCAGGATGACTGTGCGCGGCGTGCCGGTGAAGCCGGAGGCGATCAGAAAGACGGCGTTGTTCACCATCGAAGGCGAACTGGACGACATTTCCGGCAACGGCCAGACCGAAGCTGCGCACACCCTGTGCCGCAGCATCCCCGCGGAAAAGCGCAAGCACCTGCTCGCGAAAGGCGTCGGCCATTACGGCATATTCAGCGGACGCAAGTTCCGCGAGCTCATCTATCCGCAGATACGCCGCTTCGTCCGCGTGGTTGCCTAGGGAGATGGTGCGCGTCGCCTCTTTTGCAATAGAATTCCGTTCATCCTGAAAGCTGCGGCGCGGCAAGGCCGGTGCATCTCCGCGCGGCGGCGCGATTCGGGCGTTCCATCATAAAAATCAGGTGCGAAGCATCCGCCGGCGAGTTGCCTGCCGCGGCAGCGAGCTTGTGCACCTTTCAGACCTCGCGAGGAGAAAATGAAGAAGATTCTGACTGTCCTTGCTGCAACGGCGCTGGCGGTTGCCGCGAATGCGGTTCTCGCGGCCGACTATCCGTCGCGGCCGGTCACCCTGATCGTGCCATGGGGCGCAGGCGGAGGAACCGACGCAGTGGCGCGGATGCTGGCCTCCCTGCTGGAGAAGGATTTCGGCCAGCCGGTAAATGTGGTCAATCGCACCGGGGGCAGTGGCGTGGTCGGACACCAGGCGATCGCCACCGCCGCGCCCGACGGTTATACCTTCGGCCTGATCACCTTCGAGATCACCCAGATGCATCATCAGGGGCTCACACAGCTCAATGGCGCAAGCTTTACTCCGATCGGGCTGATCAACGTCGATCCGGCGGCGATCCAGGTTAATGCCGATTCCCCATACAAAACGCTGCCGGACTTGCTCGACGCGATACGCAAGAACCCGGGCAAGCTCAAGGCCTCCGGAACCGCCCGCGGAGGGTCCTGGCATCTGTCCCTCTACGGTATGCTGGCCGACCTGAAGATTGATCCGGCCTCCGTGCCCTGGGTACCAAGCGTCAGCAACGCGGCTGGTTTGCAGGAACTGGCGGCGGGCGGCGTGGACATCGTGAGCGGCTCCCATCCCGAAGGTCGTGCATTGATCGAAGCGGGCAGGGTCCGCAGCCTCGCCATCATGGACGAAGCGCCGTCGCAGCTTTTTCCCAACGTGCCCACCTTGAAGACGGCAGCGGGCAGCAAATGGCTGAGCGGCGTCTGGCGCGGAATCGCCGCGCCGAAGAACCTGCCGAAGGCGATCGAGGAGCGCCTGATCGCTGCAATCAAGAAGGCGTACGACAGCAAGGAATACCGGGAATTCATGACCGCGCGCGGATTCGGGATGCGTTATCTTCCGCCGCAGGAGTTCGCGGCGCTCATGACGAAGACCGACGCCGAGAACGGCGTGCTCATGAAGAAATTCGGAATGACGCAGTAAACGAGGCGTGAGGCGAGAGGCGTGAGGCGTGAGGGGTGAGGGCAAAATCGAACCGCCAACGACACCCCGCGTCCAATTCTTGGCCTCTAGCCTCTAGCCTCTAGCCTCTAGCCTCTAGCCTCTAGCCTCTAGCCTCTAGCCTCTAGCCTCTCTTCGGTCGATGAAATTCAACGACACCCTCGTCGGTACTGGCCTGATCGCGTTTGCTGGCGCGATTTTCTCGAATGCGCGGGGATTCCCGTCGATGCCCGGTGATCAGGTCGGTCCGGCGCTGTTCCCGCAACTCATCGCGGCCGGGCTGGCAATCTGCGGCGCGATCTTCGTCATCCAGGCGGCGCGCCGCAGGGCGGGCACGCCTTGGCTCGCGTTACCGGACTGGATTCACGCGCCGCGCCAGGTGGCGGGCTTCGCGATTGTCACGTTGGGACTTCTGGCGTACTGCCTGCTTGTCGAGACACTCGGTTTCTTCGTCTGCGCGCCGCTGCTTCTCGGCGTGCTGCTCGCGGTTCTGCGCGTTCGCGCCTGGGCCGTGCTGGTGATCGCAATCGGCGTCTCGGTGGTGATCCATTTCATCTTCTACAAGGGACTGGGCGTGCCTTTGCCATGGGGCTTGCTGCAGTCCTGGGCCTGGTAAGGACATGGAACATCTGATCCAGGCTTTCGGGCTGGTATTTGAACCCTATGTTCTGGCAGTGATCGGGGCGTCCGCGCTGTATGGGCTGTTCGTCGGCGCGATCCCCGGCCTTACCGCCACCATGGCGACCGCGCTGCTGGTGCCGGTCACATTCTTCATGCCGCCGGTGCCCGCGGTCGCGGCGATCGTCACAGCAACCGCGATGGCTATTTTCTCCGGCGACATTCCCGGCGCGCTGCTGCGGATCCCCGGCACGCCGGCGTCGGCCGCCTACTGCGACGAAGCCTATGCCATGACCCGGAAAGGCCAGGCCGAACTGGTGCTCGGCGCCGGACTGGTGTTCTCGGTGATAGGAGGAATCTTCGGCACCATCGTACTGGTGACCGCAGCACCGACGCTCGCGGACGTCGCCCTGAATTTCAGCTCCTTCGAATACTTCTGGCTGGTTCTGCTGGGACTGACTTGCGCGATCTTCATCGCGTCGAACAACGTGCTCAAGGCCTTCGTCTCTCTGATGATCGGCTTGCTGATAGCCGCCGTCGGGATGGAGAACCCGGCCGCGTTTCCGCGTTTCAGCTTCGACGAACCGAATCTGATGGGTGGCATCACCCTCATCCCGATGATGGTCGGATTGTTCGCCGTGTCCGAAGTCCTGCGCTATGTGACATCGATTGAGCGGCCGCTGCACCTCGCGCAGGAGAAGTTCGGCAGCATCTTCAAGGGGCAATGGACGCTGGTGCGGCAGTATCCGGTGCAGACGCTCCGCGGCAGCGCGCTGGGCACGCTGATCGGCGCGTTGCCGGGCGCGGGCGCTGACATCGCGGCCTGGATGTCGTATGCGATGTCGAAAAAATTCTCGAAGCAACCGGAAAAGTTCGGCACCGGCCACGTCGAGGGCGTGATCGAGAGCGGCGCGGCAAACAACAGCGCGCTGTCCGGCGCGTGGATTCCCGCGCTGGTATTCGGCATTCCCGGGGATTCCATTACCGCCATCGCCATCGGCGTGCTGTACCTGAAGAACATGAATCCCGGCCCTATGATATTTATCAACGATCCGCAAAACATCTATGCGGTGTTCATTGTGTTCTTCCTTGCCAATCTGCTAATGCTGCCGCTCGGCGTGCTGGCGATCAAGAGTTACAAACAGGTGCTCAAGGTTCCGCGCGCGGTGCTGATGCCCGTGATCCTGCTGTTCTGCACGGTCGGGGCGTTTGCGATCAACAATTCCGCCTTCGACATAGGAGTCATGTTGGCATTCGGCGTCCTGGCGTTCGTCATGGAGGAGAACGGCTTTCCGGTGGCCCCGGTCATTCTCGGCGCCGTGCTCGGCCGCATGCTGGAAGAGAACTTCGTCACTTCATTGATTAAGGCGGACGGGCACTTTGTCGCGTTCTTCGATCGGCCGATCGCCGGGGCGCTCGGACTGGTCACGGTAGTGGTATGGCTTTCGCCGCTCGTGGTCTGGTGGTGGCGCCTAGTGCACAGTACTAAATAGACGCGTTCAACGCAAAGGACGCAAATGTACGCGAAGGAAAGCAAGACAAGAATTGCGGATGAAAAAGCGGCGGATTCGGCGTTGAGGGCGCGTCAGGAAATGTGGAAACCTGCAGTGTTAGCGACGTCCAACCAACATCAACCTAGGACATTCGTTCAGTGCACAAAGTCTCCTTCGGTTCCCATTG
>JAXIOX010000118.1:0-10321 GCA_045403275.1 Burkholderiales bacterium
CAGCATGACCGCCTTGTAGCCGCCGACGTTGGCCTGCGACGACAGAACATCCATGCTTTGTGCCCGCGATATCCGCGGCAGCGATTCCATTGCAAAGGCGGTTACCCTGGTCCTGGCGATGGCTTCGATGCCGTCCTTCTTGTAGGGCGCGAGCAGCCCGATCAGGATGCCGCCGGACTTGAGCATGGCGAGTTCGCCCGGTTCCGGACCGCGAACTTTCAGAACGATTTCGGAACCGTAAGCCTCGGCCGCACTGTGCACGATGGCGGCGCCGGCGGCCGCGAACTCGGAGTCCGGTATCGAACAGCCGGCGCCGGCGCCGCTCTGCACCAGCAACTTATGACGGCCGGGGCCGGCAAGTTTCTTGACGGTTTCCGGGGTCGCGGCGACCCGCGTTTCGCCCGCGCGGATTTCCGCCGGTATGCCAATCTGCATGGATGGGACAACCTCGCTGTCGAGCAGGCCTCCGGCGGAACGATGCGCTCGTCATGGAGGCCAAGGTGGGTGTCACAAAAGTGGGCAATTATATGTGAAAGGCCCGGCGCGAGGCGAGGGACATTGCGGCCGCAGGCGCCCCGCACGAGCGCGCACTCCGATTCCGTGTTGCCCGGGACGCCGAGCCGGGGCCTGCGGCTATAATTAATCGCTTTGATCCCAGACCCGCATCGATGCCCGCCATCCACCTGCTTCCCGACCTCCTGATCAGCCAGATCGCGGCCGGGGAAGTGGTCGACCGGCCCGCCTCCGCGCTCAAGGAGTTGCTGGAGAACAGTCTGGACTCCGGCGCTTCCGACGTGACGGTGCGGCTTGCTGAGGGCGGCATCAGGCAGATCCGTGTCGCCGACAACGGCGCAGGCATCGGCAAGGACGACCTGCCGCTCGCGCTTGCCCGCCACGCCACCAGCAAAATCGCGTCGCTCGAAGACCTGGAGCGCGTCGCCAGCCTGGGATTCCGCGGTGAGGCACTGGCCAGCATTGCGGCCGTTTCCCATCTAAGCCTGCTGAGCCGGGCCAACGACAGCCCGCATGCCTGGAAAGTGGATGCGAGTGGCGGCTCATTGTCCGCACCCGAGCCCGCCGCCGCGGCCGCCGGCACCACGGTCGACGTGCACGACCTTTACTTCAACACCCCTGCCAGGCGCAAATTCCTCAGGAGTCCGGCAACCGAGTTCGCCCACAGCGAAGAAACATTCAGACGCATCGCCCTGTCGCGCCCGGACGTGCGCTTCACGCTCACGCACAACGGCCGCGCGCTGTCGCACTTGCATCCGGCAAGCGCCGAGGAGCGCATCCATGCCGTACTGGGAGAAGCGTTCCGCGAAGCCGCGATCCCGGTCCAGGTCGAGGCCGGCAGCTTTCGTCTGCGCGGCCTGGTCGCCCGGCCGACCTATTCGCGCGGGGCCCGCGACGCACAGTACTTGTTTGTCAACGGCCGTTACGTTAGGGACAAGTTGCTGGCGCACGCGGTGCGCCAGGCCTACCACGATGTGCTTCATCACGAGCGCCATCCCGCCTACGTGCTGTTTCTGGACCTGGACCCGGCGCTGGTCGATGCGAATGTTCACCCGACCAAGATCGAGGTGCGCTTCCGGGACTCGCGCGGCATTCACCAGTTCGTCTTTCACGCCCTCGAGAGGGCGCTGGCCGGGACCCGTGCGGGAACGTCGCCTGCGCAGGAGTCCGGCACTGCGATGGCATCCCCGCGCGCGGACGCAGCCGCCTTTCGCCAGTCAGGAATGGACCTGAGCGCCGCGGAGCCGGCAGCATTCTATGCAACGCTGTTCGGCGCAGGCCAGGCCACACTGGAGGCACCGGCACGCGCACCTGCAACGTTGCCGCGCGACGCCCCGCATCCCCTCGGCTTTGCCCTGGCGCAGCTGGCCGGGGTTTACATCCTGGCGCAGAACGACAGGGGCCTGGTGGTGGTGGACATGCACGCCGCCCACGAGCGCATCGTCTACGAGCAGCTCAAGAGCGCGCTCGACGATGACCGCATCCCGACGCAGCAGCTGCTCATCCCGGCCACGATGGCGGCGAGCGCGCTCGACGTGGCGACTGTCGAAGACAATGCGCAGACCTTGTCCAGGCTCGGCTTCGAACTCGCGGTGATCGCGCCGAACGCCGTCGCGGTACGCGCAGTGCCGATGACGCTTGCCCAGGCCGACGCCGTTGAGCTCGCCCGCGACGTGCTCAGCGAAGTCGCGCAGTTCGGCGGCAGCCGGGTGCTCGCCGAGCGCCAGAACGAAATGCTTTCCACCATGGCCTGTCATGCGGCGGTCCGGGCCAACCGCTCGCTCACCCTGGCCGAGATGAACGCGCTGCTGCGCGACATGGAAGCAACCGAGCGTTCCGGCCAGTGCAACCACGGGCGGCCGACCTGGTTCCAGGTCACGATAGGCGAGCTGGACAAAATGTTCATGAGAGGGCAGTGAAGCCGTGACGGCGTGACGATCGTGAAAACGCCCGGCTCAAGGGGCGTTTCAGTGCAGGCTAACATTTGCGAAGCCAATGTTATGCCGGAACTACAATTCCATCGCAAGCGGGTGATGCCCGCATACTCGTCACGGCGTCGTAAAACCCTTCACGGTAGTCACGATAGTTACGACAGTCACGATAGTCACGAACCATGCCTCGCTCCTCGCCCCTCACCCCTCACCCCTCACCTCAGGATCGCCCTGCGGCGATCCTGCTCATGGGTCCCACCGCAAGCGGCAAGACCGGGGTCGCTTTGGAACTGGCGCAGCACTTTCCTGTGGAGATCGTCAGCGTGGATTCCGCGCTGGTGTATCGCCGTATGGACATCGGCACCGCCAAACCGCATCTCACAACCCGGCTCAAGGTGCCCCACCATTTGATCGACCTCATCGATCCCACCGAAGGTTATTCGGCGGCGCAGTTCTGCGAGGACGCACTGGAGGCGATGAGCGGCATCGTCGAACGCGAACGCGTACCGCTGCTCACCGGCGGCACCATGCTCTATTTCAAGGCGCTGCAGGAAGGTCTTTCCAACCTGCCGGCGGCGGATGCGGACATCCGCATGGTGATCGACGCAATGGCCATCGAGGCCGGATGGCCCGCCATACATCGCGAGCTCAAACGCATCGATCCGGCGACCGCCCAACGCCTCGACCCGAACGATGCGCAGCGCATCCAGCGCGCAATGGAGATCTTTTACCTGACCGACAAGCCGATGTCCGAGTTGATCGCAGCCGGCAGGAGCGCAAGCCTGCCCTATCGCCTGCTCCCGATCGCGCTGATTCCAGGGGACCGCGCGGTTCTGCACCAACGCATCGCCGCGCGTTTCGAGGAGATGCTGGAACTGGGACTGATCAACGAGGTGCGCGCGCTGCGCGAGGACTTCGACCTCAAGCCCTCACTGCCTTCGATGCGTTGCGTGGGTTACCGGCAGGCGTGGCAATACCTCGATGGCGAGTTCGGGTTGGCGGCGTTGCGCGACAAAGCCGTTGCCGCAACGCGGCAGCTGGCAAAACGCCAGCTCACCTGGCTGCGGGCGATGGAAGGCGTGAATACCTTCGACTGCCTGGCGGAGGACCTGCACGAGCAGGTCGGCGAGTGGCTGAAGCGGGATCTTGATCGGGCCTTCAGCTGACAAATTCAAGGTCGAATTCTCACCACGAAGACACGAAGAAAAGCAAGACAAGAAACATAACCTGTTCGTTGCAGTAGCGCCACCGACAATGTCGGCACAGGCGCGCGCGCTCCCTTTCTCGTATTTCTTGGTGTTCCTTCGTGTCCTTCGTGTCTTCGTGGTGAGACTTGCACTCTCCTGGTGAGACTCGCGCTCTCGTGGTGAGACTTCAAGCGATTGCCGGGGCGCACGCGCCCCCGGCCGAGATAGTGCCTACATGCCCAGCGCGGCGATGCCGGCTTCGGCAATCTGTGCGTCCTGCTGCGAGGTGACTCCGCTTACCCCGACCGCGCCAACCACCTGCCCGCCCACCACGACTGGCACGCCGCCTTCCAGCAGCACGGCGGTCGGCGAGATGGATGTGATCGAAGGCCGCGTCTTGGCCAGCTCGTCGAAAACCTTGGTCGGACGCTTGAATGCCGCCGAGGTGCGCGCCTTGCCGATGGCCACGTCGATGCTGCCGGTTTGCGTTCCGTCGATCCGCTGCAGATAGACCAGATGCCCGCCGTCGTCCACCACGGCGATGACCACGTTCCAGTTGTTCTTCCTGGCTTCGGCTTCCGCCGCCACCGCGATTTTCTTCGCGGCGTCGAGCGTCAGCACCTTCTTGTCGGCAAGCTGGGCGTACGCGTTCATCGACAGCGCCGCGAACACGGCCATAGCGACCAGGGAAAGCATTCTTTTCACGAGCAACATAACTCCTCCTCACTATTGATCCGGTTGATTGATCCGGCCCGGTTGTAGCGTTCGATAACAGGCGGACTTCCTACACGGGCGGACCTCGACTGCCATGCTAACGATACCCCTTTCCTCCCGCATGGCGCAATCAGTCGCCGTCTTCCTTGCTCTCGACGCGCGCCCGCGCGGCGCCGCGCGCAAACGCCAGCCGCAGCCGTTCACCGGTCTGCACTTCGGCCGCCGAGCGCACGATATGGCCGTCATCCCTGGCGACGATGCTGTACCCGCGTTCCAGAACCGACCGCGGATTGAGGTGCTCCAGGTTTGCGCCCAGTCTGCGCAGCCGCACATCGTGAAGCTCCAGCAGGCGGGCATAACCGAGTTTCAGGCGCAGCGCCAGGTCCCGCTGCCGGAGGGCGGCCGCATCGAGGTCCGGCCGCATCTCCCGCAATTTACCCAGGAGTTCGGCAATACGCCACGACGACGTGTCCAGCACTCTCGCCGTCGACGACTTGAGACGCCAAGCCAGATGCCCGAGGTGCTGGGTCTGGTTGCGGATGCGCTCCCCCGGATGAACCAGACGTTTTCCCAGGTAGTCGAGCTGCTGCATGCGCGCTTCCAGCACGCGACCGGCACTGCGTTTAAGTTGCCGGTACAGCACGCCCAACCGTGCCAGCAGCTCTTCCCGGTTCGGGCTCGCCAGCTCTGCGGCAGCGGTCGGTGTCGGCGCACGCGCATCAGCAACGAAATCGGCGATGGTGAAATCGGTTTCGTGGCCCACTCCCGATATGACCGGGATCGCGCAATCGGCGATTGCGCGCGCCACCACTTCCTCGTTGAATGCCCACAGGTCTTCCATGCTGCCGCCGCCGCGGCAGACGATCAGGACCTCTGCATCGGCGCGTGCCGAAGCGCTGCGGATGGCGTGCGCGATCCTCTCCCCCGCGCCCTCGCCCTGCACCGGCGCCGGATACAACACGATGCGGATCGCCGGCATGCGCCGCGCCAGCGTGGTAAGCACGTCGCGAAGCGCCGCGGCTTTGGGAGAGGTGACGATGCCGATGACCCGGGGGAAAGCGGGTATTGGCCTCTTGCGGGAAGTCTCGAACAGGCCCTCCTGCTCCAGTTTTTTCTTCAGCCGCTCGAACGCCTCGAACAGGGCGCCCAGTCCGGACCGGCGCATGGTCTCGACATTCAGCTGAAAATCGCCCCGCGCCTCGTACAGCGTGGGGAACGCGCGCACTTCGACCTGCATGCCGTTTTCGGGCTGCCAGTCCAGCGCGGAGGCCTTGTGGCGGAAGAACACGCAGCGCGCCTGCGCCTGTGCATCCTTCAGAAGGAAATAGCAATGGCCGGAGGTCGCGCGCGTGAAGTTGGAGATCTCGCCCGCGACCCAGAGCAGCGGAAAGCCGGACTCGACCAGCGCGCGTGCGCGCCGGTTGAGTTCGGAGACGCTGATGACGATGTTCGCCGGGTCGCGCGAGTTCATGCGCCGCTTTCTGTTGGAGCAAGGCCGTTCTGCAGCGGTCCGCCCGGATCATATTTCGGTGCGCGTCCCGTTTCGGCGGAAAATTTTCCCGCCGATTCAGTATGTTTCGAGTCCTGACAAGGTGCGCCGGGCATCGTTATTCATCCACAATGGTCACGATACGGTAGCGCGAGCACCCCGGAAACCCCACAACCACGCGGCTCTCGAATACAAGATATTGAATAATATAAGAAAAAATGGCGCATACTTATTGATCGCTGCACAAAAAATGCTTTTGCCAACTCCACTTACCTTCTCTATTTACAAACTATGCACAGTGTTATCCACAAAGATTGTGGACAGTTTTTTCGGTCGAGAATGCGCTTTGTCGAAGCAGTAAAGTGCGAGGATGCAAACTTGCCCGGGCTGGGGATGCAGTTTAAAGTGTCGCGATTTTTCTGACGCAATGGAGACTACGTGTTAGCCATCATCGAAGCAGCCGGATGGCCAATCTGGCCCATTATCCTGTGCTCGATCGTCGCGGTCGGCATCATCGGCGAGCGTTTTTGGTCGTTGCGCCAGGACATTGTCGCACCGCGCGGTCTGCTGGCGCAGGTGGTACAGGAATACCACCAGAAGGGCGTGTCGCCGGAGATGCTGGACCGGCTTGCCCAATCCTCGTTGACGGGCAGGATCTTCGCCGCGGCGCTGCGCAATGTCGGCAGCACGCGCGAAATCATGCGCGAATCCATCGAAGAAGCGGGGCGCGCCGCCGCGCATGACCTCGAGCGTTTCCTTACTACACTCGGCACCATCGCCACCATGTCACCGCTGCTCGGACTGCTCGGCACCATCATCGGCATGATCGAGATCTTTGGAGTCCAGGGCCCCACCGGGATGGCAAATCCGGCCCAGCTCGCGCACGGCATCTCGATTGCGTTGTACAACGCCGCGTTCGGAATCATTGTCGCCGTCCCCAGCCTGGTGTTCTACCGCCACTTCCGCGCACGGGTGGATTCGCTGGTGGTGGAGATGGAAATCCAGGCTGTCAAGCTGGTCGAGATCGTCCAGGGCGAGCGCAAGGCCTGAATTGACAGGGGAGGTACGCAATGGATTTCCGCCGTGGTTCGTTCCGGGAAGAGCCCGAAATCAATCTGGTGCCCTTTATCGACGTGCTGATCGTCATTGTCATCTTCCTCGCCGTTACCACGACATATTCCAAGTACACGGAACTGCAGATCAACCTGCCCACGGCCGATGCCAATCGGCCGGCCGAACGTCCAAACCAGGTCAATGTCGGCGTATCGGCCTCCGGCCAGTACATGGTCAATCGCACGGCGGTGGTCTTTACCACCCGGGAAGCATTCGCTAACGAGTTGCGGCGCGCCGCCGGCGCCAATCCCGATCCGGTGATCATCATCAACGCCGACGCCAACGCCACGCATCAGTCGGTGATCCACGTGATGGAAGCCGCACAGATCGCGGGCTTCGGCAAGATCACATTTACCGCGCAGTTGCCGCGCTGACCTCAGGCGCGCATCGCGACCGAGGTACCACTGCACCGCATCCCCGGGGAGCCCGCGTGCCCTTTTCCGATCGCCATTGGTATCGTCTGTCCTGGCTTTCCATTGTCCTGTTGCCGCTGGCGGCGCTGTTCCGCCTCTCGGCGAGTTTGCGCAGGCTCGCCTACAAGATCGGCGTGCTGCATTCGGAGCACTTGCCGGTGCCGGTCATCGTGGTCGGCAATATCACCGCCGGCGGCACCGGAAAGACGCCGCTCACCCTGTGGCTGTGCGGAATCCTCCAGGAACAGGGATTCAGGCCGGGCATCGTCAGCCGCGGTTACGGTGGGCGCACCAGCCTGCTGGCGGTGACCGCGGACTCCGATCCGGCTGCGGCCGGAGACGAGCCGGTGCTTCTGGCGCAGCGCAGCCGCTGCCCGGTCTGGATCGGGCGTGACAGGGTTGCAGCAGCGCACGCGCTGCTGGCCGCAAGTCCCGAGTGCGACGTAATCGTCTGCGACGACGGGCTGCAGCACTACCGCCTGCGGCGCGATGTCGAGATCGTCGTTCTTGACGGCAGCCGCGGTCTGGGAAACGGGCTGCCGCTCCCGGCCGGCCCACTGCGCGATGGCGCGGCGCGGCTGCGATCGGTGGATGCGGTGGTGATCAACGGGCCAGGCGATCCGGGTCTGCGCACTGCGTCGCGTTTCGACATGTCCCTCGAAGGCAGCCGCTTTCACAACCTGCTCAATCCCGGCCATACCGCTAGCGTGTCGGAATTCCAGGGGCGGCGCCTGCATGCCGTCGCCGGCATCGGCAATCCATCGCGATTCTTCGGGCATTTGCAGCGGCTGGGGTTGAGTTTCACCGCACATGCCTTCCCGGATCACTATCCGTTCGCGCCCGCCGATCTCGACTTTGAGAATGCGGACGAGGTCATCATGACCGAGAAGGATGCGATAAAATGCCAGCGCTTCGCACGGGAAAACCAGTGGGCACTGCCGGTGGACGCCGCCGTCGATCCCGAACTCGGCCAACTCATCCTTACCAGACTGAAAACTCGCCATGGATCCTAAGCTCCTCGACATCCTGGTTTGCCCCTTGTGCAAGGGTCCGCTCGTCTTCCGCAAGGTGGAGCAGGAACTTATCTGCAAGCCGTGCAGGCTCGCCTACCCGATCCGTGACGACATCCCGGTGATGCTGGAGGACGAGGCGCGCAAACTTCCTCCCGAAGAAGAACTGTGAACGCGTGAGGAGAGAAGCGTGAGGAGTTAGGAGTCAGGAACCCCCTCACCCCTCACCCCTCACCCCTTGCCCCATGCAATTCGTCGTCGTCATTCCCGCCCGTTACGCGTCGTCGCGGCTGCCCGGCAAGGCGCTCGCCGACATCGCCGGCAAGCCGATGGTGGTACACGTCGCTGATCGCGCGCGCGAGTCGGGTGCGGCCGAAGTCATCGTGGCCACCGATGACGACAGGATCCTGGACGCGGTCGGCCGCCATGGTCACACCGCGCTGATGACGCGCACGGATCACGCCTCAGGCACCGACCGCATCGCCGAAGTGGCGGCCCAACGCGGCTGGCCCGGGCAGCACATCGTCGTCAACGTCCAGGGCGACGAACCTCGCATTGCACCGGTGCTGATCCGTGCCGTTGCGCAGCAACTCGCCGGCCATTGCGACGCGGCGATCGCCACGGTCTGTCACCCGATCCATAGCGCAGCCGAAATGTTCGATTCGAACGCAGTCAAGGTAGTGATCGACAACGACGGCTACGCGCTGTACTTCTCGCGTGCACCGATCCCGTATGCGCGCGATGCCTTCGGGTCGGACCGCTCGCGTTTGCCGGCCGGGCTGCCGGCGTATCGCCACCTGGGCTTGTACGCGTATCGCTGCGGCTTCCTCAGGACTTATTCGGCGCTCGCGCCCGCGGCAATCGAACAGTTCGAATCACTGGAGCAACTGCGCGCCCTGTGCCATGGCCATCGCATCAGCGTGGCGATCACAGATCAGGCGCCTGAACCCGGAGTGGATAGCCCCGCGGACCTGGAAAAAATGCGCAAAGCCTTCGTAGGCGCCGTGCGCTGAATCAACCCTTATAATTCGCGCTTCGCGGCAATCTGCTGCGCAAGGCGTGGCCCGCCATCACCCGGCACCCGACTCTTTACAACAGGAACGACATGCGACTTGTTCTCCTCGGCGCACCCGGCGCGGGCAAAGGCACGCAGGCTGCCTTCATCACCGAGAAGTTCGGCATTCCCCAGATTTCCACCGGCGACATGCTGCGCGCCGCGGTCAAGGCCGGCACGCCTCTGGGCCGGGAAGCGAGGAAGTTCATGGACGCCGGCGCGCTCGTGCCGGATGACGTCATCATCGAATTGGTCAAGGAGCGCATCAAGCAGCCGGATTGCACCAGGGGTTTCCTGTTCGACGGTTTCCCGCGCACCATTCCGCAAGCCGATGCCATGAAGAATGCCGGCGTGCATCTCGATTACGTAGTCGAAGTGGACGTGGACGACGCCGAGATCAGCAAGCGGCTGACCGGCCGCCGCGTGCATCCAGCATCGGGGCGCACTTATCACATCGCGTTCAACCCGCCGCGGGTGGCGGGTAAGGACGACGCCACCGGCGAAGACCTGATCCAGCGCGACGACGATATGGAAGAAACCGTGATGAAGCGTCTCGAGGTGTACCACTCCCAGACCAAGCCGCTGGTTGCCTACTACTCGAAGTGGGCGGCAAGCGGCAAACCCGGGGCGCCGAAGTACGTCGGGGTCGACGGCGTCGGTTCGATGGATGGCATCCGGGAGCGCATTCTCGCTGCTTTGAAATGACAAACCTTAACCGCAGAGGCGCAAAGGCGCAGAGGAAACGCAAAGGAAAGCAAAAACAAATTGCTGTGAAAATGCAAGATCTGAAGTGGATCGTCGCGACACCCCGAATGGTCGATCGGGTGGTGGCAAATCGGAGTCCTCCTGCATTTTGTCACGCATCGACTGGTTTTCTCTGCGTTTCCTCTGCGCCTT
>JAXIOX010000245.1:0-1499 GCA_045403275.1 Burkholderiales bacterium
GGAACGGGATATTCGCGCCGGCCGGCACGCCGAAGGAAATCATTGCACGGCTGGAACGCGAGACCCTGGACATTCTGTCCCGGGCGGAGACAAGGAAAAAATTTGCGGCTATCGGTTTCGAAATCGCTCCGATGAACACCATCGAGTTCAGCCGCTACGTGCGCGAGCAGATCGCGTACTGGGGTAAACTCGTGCGTGACGCGGGAATTCCGCCCGAATAAACACAAGTAGAAAAATGCCAGGTCCGTTATCCGGAGTAAGGGTTCTCGATCTCACCACCGTCGTCATGGGCCCGTACGCAACCCAGCTCCTCGCCGAGCTGGGCGCCGACGTGATCAAGGTCGAGGCGCACGAGGGCGACAACATGCGCCATCCGGCGCCGACGAAAAACCCCGGCATGGGATACATGTTCCTGAACCTGAACCGGGGCAAGCGCGGCATCGTGCTGGACCTGAAGAAGCCCGAAGGGCGCGAGGCGCTTATGCGCCTGATCCCCGCCGCCGATGTGCTGATCTACAACGTGCGCCCACAGGCGATGGCCCGGCTCGGGCTTTCCTACGAAAAAGTCCGCGCGGCCAACCCGAGGATCATCTACGTCGGCACCTACGGCTACTCGCAGCGCGGGCCATATGCGGCAAAGGCCGCTTACGACGATCTGATCCAGGGCGGCACCGCCATTCCGTGGCTGGTATCGAAGACGGGGGCGAAGGTTCCGAACTACACGCCGGTGAACCTGGCCGACCGGGTCACCGGATTGCACGCCGTGTACGCGGTGAGCGCGGCGCTGTTCCACCGCAGCCGCAGCGGCCTCGGGCAGTCGGTGGAAGTGCCGATGTTCGAGAGCCTTGCGCACTTCGTGCTTGGTGATCACTCGGCCGGCCTGACGTTCGATCCACCCGCGGGCGACACCGGCTACGCCCGGCTGCTCGCCCGCCGCCCCTACCCCACCAGCGACGGGCATCTTTGCGTGCTGGTGTACAACGACAGGCAATGGAAGAGTTTCACCGATGCCATCGGGCGGCCGGAGATCATGCAGGATGCGCGCTTCACCACCCAGGCCAGTCGCGCCATGCACATCTCCGCGATCTACGCGTTCCTTGCGAAGCTGTTCCTGACGCGCACCACGTCGGAGTGGATTGAATTGCTGGAGAAGGCCGATATCCCGGTGACACGGTTGAACTCGGTCGAGGATCTCGTTGCCGATCCGCATCTTGCTGCGACCGGATTCTTCACCATGGAATCGCACCCCAGCGAAGGTACCGTTCGCACCATGCGCACCCCCACCGACTGGTCCGAATCGCAGCCCGGAGCGCAGCGGCCTGCTCCGCGACTGGGCGAACACTCGGCGGAGGTGCTGCGGGAGGCCGGATACAACGATGCCGAGATCAACGATTTGGCGAAGCGTGGCGTAACGTTCTTGGGGTAATCAAAATGTCCGCTTTCCATTCACTGTTCACCGATCACCCGGCTAATTCACCTCACGCCTCGCGCCTCACGCC
>JAXIOX010000003.1:0-2399 GCA_045403275.1 Burkholderiales bacterium
TGAACGACGCCGGATTGGCCAGGCGCCTGCAGGCGTTTCGCATCAAGCAGGCGAACGCGGTGAAAGCGGCAAAACTGCCAGAGCTATCCTGACCGAACTGTAACGAAGTCCCGATGAGTGCAACTCAACCCATCCACGAAACCAGCCTGAAATCGCTCAATCTGCTCCATCGCGGCAAGGTGCGCGACCTCTACGCGGTGGACGCCGAGCGTCTGCTGATCGTGCAGACCGACCGCTTGTCGGCTTTCGACGTGATTCTTCCCACTCCGGTGCCGGGCAAGGGCCGGGTGCTCACCGAGATGTCGAACTTCTGGTTCAGGAAGCTCCGCCACGTGATCCCGAATCACCTGCTCGACGTGGCGCCGGAGACGCTCGTCACGGCCGCGGAGCGCGGCCAGGTACAAGGGCGCGCCTTCGTCGTGCGGCGTTTGCAACCGCTGCCCATCGAAGCGATCGTGCGCGGCTATGTGGCCGGCTCGGGCTGGAAGGAGTACCAGAAGACACAGATGATCTGCGGCATTGCGCTGCCCGCCGGGCTGAAGGAGGCGCGACAACTGCCCCAGCCGATCTTTACGCCCTCCACCAAGGCTGCCATCGGCAAGCACGACGAAAACATTCCTTTCTCGGAGATGGCGAAGCTGATCGGCGAGGACCTGGCGGGACAAGTACGCGACAAGGCGATCCAGCTCTATTCCGAGGCGGCGGCCTATGCCGCCACCCGCGGCATCATCATTGCCGACACCAAGTTCGAATTCGGCCGCGATTCCAACGGCAAGCTGTACCTGATCGACGAAGCATTGACCCCGGACTCATCGCGCTTCTGGCCGAAGGACCAATACCGGGTCGGCATCAGCCCGCCCTCGTTTGACAAGCAGTTCGTGCGCGACTGGCTGGAATCGAAGAAATGGAACAAGCAACCGCCGGCGCCGGCCCTGCCCGCCGACGTGCTCAGGAAGACCGCCGAAAAATACGAAGAAGCTCTCAGGCTGCTTACACAATAGACCAACGCTAACCGCAGAGGACGCGGAGGACGCGGACGACGCAGAATGGTGCAAATCACAGGGCAATTATTCAGCGCACGGGAATTCAAGATGACTGCCGTCCCGAGTTCTCCTGTCGTTCTGGTTTCCTCTGCGTCCTCCGCGTCCTCTGCGGTGAGAGGTGTTGGTGGTTTCTGACCAGGAAATCGAGAAAGCTGCAGAGATCCTCCGCGCGGGAGGGCTGGTGGCGTTTCCGACCGAGACTGTGTACGGACTCGGCGCGGATGCCTCCAATCCCGCCGCGGTGAAAAAGATCTTCGCCGCCAAGGGCCGTCCCGCTGACCATCCGGTGATCGTCCACATCGCCGACATGAGCGAGCTGAAGCACTGGGCGCTGGAGGTGCCGCGCGCTGCGTGGCTGCTTGCGGAGAAATTCTGGCCGGGCCCGCTCACCATGGTGCTCAAGCGCTCGGCGCAGGTGAGCGATCTGATCTCCGGCGGCCAGAACACCATTGGATTGCGGGTTCCGGGGCATCCCGTCGCACAGAAATTGTTGAAGGCGTTCGGCGGAGGCATCGCCGCGCCGTCGGCAAACAAGTTCGGCAGACTCTCACCAACCACTGCGACGCACGTGCGCGAGGAACTCGGCAACGCGGTGGAAATTGTACTGGACGGCGGACCCTGCGACGTCGGAATAGAATCCACGATCGTGGATCTCACCCGTGAACCGCCGGTCATATTGCGCCCCGGGCGCGTGAGCGCGCAACAGATTGCCGACGCGTTACTGGTGCCGCTCGGCGAACCGGCCGTGGACCGGCCACGTGTTCCGGGGTCGCTTGCCTCGCACTATGCACCGCGCACGCCGCTGAAAATCGTTCTTCCGGACGAAATCGAGAGTTACGTGCGCCCGCAGGTCGTGCCGCCGCCGGTCGCGGTGCTCGCGCGCCGCGGGCGCCCGCCCAACTCGAAAGTGGCGTTGTGGCAAGTGGCGCCCGAAACGCCGGAAGAGTATGCGCGCCTGTTTTACGGAACTTTGCGCCGGCTCGACGACGCCAATTGTCGCCTGATCGTGGTCGAGGCGCTCCCGCCGCTTCCCGAGTGGACCGCGGTGCGCGACCGCCTTGAGCGCGCGGCGACGCCCGAACCCGCTGCGCAGCCGTCCGCCGCACGCGCGAGTTGAAAACAAAAAAACGCTCAACACCGAGGACGCAGAGCGGCGCACGGACACGTTACCGACGTAGTCGGCCGTTTGCGGGGAGTGTGCCGAAGCGCCGCCTCCCGCCCCGGATGGCTACGCCAACGCCGTGTCGGCGGCGCCGGAGAAAAACAAAAACGAGGAAAGGCAACTCGGGGATTAGAAGCGAAGTAACTGTTCGCGAACCTGTGTCGGCAACTTTTGCTGCCATGGGCCATGAGCCA
>JAXIOX010000050.1:0-5317 GCA_045403275.1 Burkholderiales bacterium
GTGCCGACGCGCTTTCGAGCTCAATGCAAGCAGATGTGTCGAGGACACTGCGGCGCGTGTGGCCGGTTTTTGCTGGTGTCTCCGAGCCCCACAACTGGCCAGCGTTCGACGTCTAACTCAAGGTAAACGTGCCCAGGGGCAATCTCACTCAATCGAGCGTGGTTTCGTGCGTGGGGGTGGAAGAGGAACCTTGACCATAACGACCTGATGGGTGAGCGCATATGACCTGGGAACGCAGTGGAACCGGGCCCCGCGATACCGGGCTGATTCCGATGGTGGTCGAGCAGAGTGGGCGCGGCGAACGCGCCTATGACATCTACTCGCGCCTGCTCAAGGAGCGCGTTGTATTCCTGGTGGGGCCGTTCGATGAGATGACAGCCAACGTGATCGTCGCCCAGTTGCTGTTCCTGGAGTCGGACAACCCGGACAAGGAAATCTCCTTCTACATCAACTCCCCGGGCGGACTCGTGTCGGCGGGATTGGCAATTTACGACACCATGCAGTTTATCAAGCCAGACGTGAGCACGCTGTGCATCGGCCAGGCAGCAAGCATGGGAGCGCTTTTGCTGTGCGCGGGGGCCAAGGGCAAGCGCTTCTGCCTGCCCAACTCGCGGATGCTGATCCACCAGCCATTGGGCGGGTTTGAAGGCCAAGCCAGTGACATCGAGATCCACGCCAAGGAGATCTTGTACCTGCGACAGCGGCTCAACGAGATCATGGCCAAGCACACGGGTCAGGACATAAAGACCATCGAGCGCGATACCGATCGCGACAACTTTTTCGGTGCCGGCGAGGCCGTCAAGTATGGCTTGGTAGACAAAGTCCTGATGAACCGGGCCGAGGTCGGGACTTGATTTTCTCTGGTAGCGCTTGGCGGGTAAACGCGAGAATCGAATTTGAGCTTGGCCAGGGAAGCTCTGACCAGGTTCCACATGCGCGACCGAGGCGATTCGGGTCGAGGGCAAGGTCGTCGTGCTTGCGACGGCCGTCCTGTGGAGTTCGTTCATGGCGCGCATGGTCAAGTGCATCAAGCTCGGGCGCGAGGCCGAGGGGTTCGATTTCCCGCCCTATCCCGGCCGACCCGCTCGAAAGCCCGAAGTGCAAAAGGGCCGATGCAGGTGATCGCGTTCACCCGAGGCGCTCGAGCGCGCCCCGCCCGTGCCGCCGGATGCCTGGCCCGTTCACGCGAGCCTCGCACTCAGTTCGTACACCTTGCGGATGAGCCGCGCCCAGGCGGCCTTGGCACGAGAGACAAACTCCGCCGGCGGCTCCGACACCGCGCCAGGCAACCCCTTTCGCCGCGCGCGTGACACCGCGCGGCTGGTGATGCTGGCCGCGGCGCGCATCTCTGCCGCTCTGGGGTTCGAGGCGCCTAGCGCCAGAACGCGAGGATCATCGCCATCGCCAGGAGCGCGGCGAACTGGTAGCCGGCGTTGATGCCGAACGGCTTCCAGGACTTTCCCTCCCAGGCCACGCCGCCGCGGGCATTTGCCCGCGGCTCACTGCCGCAACGCCTACGCAGTCGCCGGTGTCTTGCGCATCATGCCGGCCAATGCCATCAAGGCCCCAACCACGTAGATGAGAGTCCCCAGATAAATCGGCCCGAGATGGCTGACCCAATCGTGCTCGAAAGTTCCCGTGTAGTGCAGCGGGAGGGCAACCGCTAGGCCCACCACCGGCGAAATCACCGCGGTGATCCACGCCCAGCCTGCGCCGACGCGGACGCCGTACCAACTCAAACCGAGCGCCGCCACGGCGGTTGCGGCGATGAATCCGGCGGTAGCCACGTGCAGGTGCGTGATGTAGGCCATGACAGCCGGGTTCAGTTGATTGAGCTGCTCCTGGGTCACGCCGTTGATCGTCGCCACCCCTAGTTCGAACCCGGTGCCCGAAAAAGCCCGGAAAAAAAACGCGATCGCGTAAACCAGAAAGATCAGCGCCCCTACGACCATCGTCACGGCGCCGCGGTGCGTTTGCGAATTTTGTGCTTGCACGATAGTCCCTCCTCTCGGTGTACAGCTTCTCAGTCGCGGTTGATTCTACTCGCATGCACTAGTGAAAAACGATAGGAAATTCAATCCTGCGCTTTTCGCGCGTCCGACCGATGACGACGGTTTGGCGCTGATTCAACGCCCGCGGGCATTGCGCCGGCCACTCGGCGCCGGGCATCACCTGGAAGTTCCTCTTAAGCCCCGCGTGCCTTTTCGAGCGGTAGTTCACCGTGCCGGTGGCTGTCTCGTAGCTCATCTTCTCCAACGACATCGGCGCGCGCGCTCGGCTCAGGACCCTCGGTTGACGACCTTGCCGCCCTGTGGGCTCGATAATTGAGAGCCCGGCAACTGATGTTTACGTCGACACGTACAGAGGCGAATAACCACATGCGTGCTCGTGTCTTTACTTCGAAATCAACCGGACACGTCCACTCCGTTTCCGCTGAAGCATCGCTATACTTGACCAACCGGT
Organism: Burkholderiales bacterium; assembly: GCA_045403275.1. Classification (GTDB taxonomy): domain Bacteria; phylum Pseudomonadota; class Gammaproteobacteria; order Burkholderiales; family JACQAP01; genus JACQAP01. The sequence continues at coordinate 2,464 of JAXIOX010000050.1, forward strand.
CGTCGTGCTTGCGACGGCCGTCCTGTGGAGTTCGTTCATGGCGCGCATGGTCAAGTGCATCAAGCTCGGGCGCGAGGCCGAGGGGTTCGATTTCCCGCCCTATCCCGGCGAGCTCGGCAAGCGCATCTTCGAGAATGTGTCGAAGCAAGCGTGGAGGCAATGGCTCGAGCACCAGAAGATGCTGGTGAACGAGAAACCGCTCAACCTCGCCGACAAGAAGGCGCGCGACTACCTCGCGCAGCAGATGGAGAATCATTTCTTCGGCAGCGGCGCCGACGTTGCCTCCGGCTATGTCCCGCCGTCACAGAAGAAGAAGTAGACCGTGGCGCCGCACCGGACCGCGAGCGCCAATGCGGGGCGCACCGCGCCGCGCGAACAGTCCCCTGTAGGGCACCATGGACGCCAATACGCCACGACCCACCGAAATCAAGCTGCACCAAAAGTCGCGGGTGCTGGAAATCTCATTCGCCGACGGCAAGACCTTCCCGCTGCCTTGCGAGTTCCTGCGGGTCTATTCGCCTTCCGCCGAAGTGCGCGGCCACGGCCCGGGGCAGGAAGTGCTGCAGGCGGGAAAGAAAAACGTGGAGATCACCCATATCGAGCCGGTCGGCAACTACGCCATTCGGCTCTCCTTCTCCGACGGCCACGCCACCGGGATCTACTCATGGGACCTGCTATACGATTACGGCCTGCATCAGGAGGAGATGTGGCCGCACTATCTCAAGCGCCTGGAAGAGGCCGGGGTGAGCCGCGAGCCGGGCCCCGCGCCTTTCGAGCAGCGCCCGAAATCAAAATAGCTGAAACGTGAAAGGTACTTGCGGGTCGCGGCGGCTCCGCCTTTCACGTCTCACCTTTCACGTTTCAACCATCATGCTTTCGCCATCTATGTTGCCCCAATTTGCACCACTACCTGCGCCCGGAGCGACTGGCCCCTTCAAGGTCGTCCTAATAAACCCCTATGAGCTGGGGCGACAGCCGTTTGCCCTGGCGGAGCCTGCCGCTTGGCTCAAGCGCGAGGGCTTTGCGGTGTCCTGCCTCGATCTTTCGCTGCAGAAGCTCGATCCCGAAATCCTGGAGGATGCGGGCCTGGTGGCTCTTTATGTGGGCATGCATACCGCCACCCGCATCGCGGTGCAGGCCCTGCCCCGCATCAAACAGCTTGCCCCGAACGCCCACGTCTGCGTCTACGGGCTCTACGCCCCCATGAACGAGGCGCTGCTGCGCGGACTGGGCGTGCGCACCGTGCTGGGCGGGGAGCTGGAGCCCGCGCTGGTTTCCCTTTGCCAGCGACTCCGGGCCGGTGGAAATGGTGCGGGAACGGCGATGACCCAGAGCGAGCCGGTCATCAGCCTGGGCAGGATGCCGTTCGAGGTGCCGGACCGCAGCGTCCTGCCGAAGCTCTCCCGCTACGCCCACCTGGTGCTGCCCGACGGATCTACCCGGGTCGTCGGGTTTGCAGAGGGCAGCCGGGGCTGCAAGCACCTGTGCCGGCACTGCCCGGTGGTCCCGGTGTACCAGGGAAAGTTCCGCATTGTCCCGGCAGACGTAGTGATGGAAGACATCCGGCAACAGGTAAGAGAAGGGGCAACCCATATTTCCTTCGGCGACCCGGACTTCTTCAACGGTCCCACCCATGGCCTGAGGCTCGCGCGCGCCTTGCACGAAGCATTCCCCCACGTCACCTTTGATGCCACCATCAAAATCCAGCACCTCATCGATCACGCCGAATTGCTGCCCGAGTTGCGGCGCAACGGGTGCCTGTTCATCACCTCCGCGGTGGAAGCGGTGAACGATGACATCCTTCGCCTTCTCGACAAGAATCATACGAGCCGGGACTTTGACAGGGCGGTGGCGCTCACCCGCGAAGCCGGCATTGCGCTCGCCCCGACCTTTGTGGCCTTCACCCCCTGGACGACATTTGAAGGCTACATCGCCTTGCTGGAGCGGCTGCTGGAACTGCAACTCGTGGCGAGCGTGCCCCCGGTGCAACTCACCATCCGGCTGCTCGTTCCCGAAGGCTCATATCTGCTGAAGCTCCCCGGCTTCAAGGAAAAGCTGATGGCCTTCGACGCCAAGCTCCTGGGCTATCCCTGGAGCCATCCCGATCCCCGGGTCGACCGTCTGCAGCAGGACCTGCAGTCCCGGGTGGCCCGAAGCGAACAGGAAGGTGTTCCGCGCCGCGAAGTGTTCGCCGCCATTTGGCGCATGGCCCATGAGGCTGCCGCGCACCCCGCGCCAAAGCTCGCGGGCAATCTTGGAGCTCCAATCCCGCGTCTGTCGGAACCGTGGTACTGCTGCGCCGAGCCCACCGAAGAGCAACTTCAGTCTTTCTGAACCAGCCGATCCATGAAGCGCGTTCTGCTGCTTCTGCCCACTACCGGCTACCGCAACGACGATTTTCTTGGCGCCGCGAAAAAGCTGGGCGTAGAGATCGTGGCCGTGGCCAACTACTGCCACCAACTGGCCCCATCCTGGGGCCTGCCTCCGATCATGGCGCTGCATTTCGACCGGCTGGAACAGGCGGCGGACACCGTTCTGCGGGAGATCAACGGCCACCCCGATGCCGTGCTGGCGGTGGACGATTCGGGAGTCGAGCTTGCGGCGCTGCTTGCGGAGCGTCTTGGGCTGCCGGGGAATCCCGCCCACGCGGTGCGCCGGGTGCGTGACAAGCTGGCGTTCCGCCGGCTGCTCCAGGAACAGGAATTCCTGTGTCCCGAATTCCATCACCTGCCGACAGGCGAAGACCCCCGGAAACTGTTTCCCGAGTTGAAGTTTCCTGTGGTGGTGAAGGCCCGGCGTTTGTCGGGGAGCCGCGGCGTGATCCGTGCCGATAATTCCGAAGAGCTGATGCGGG
>JAXIOX010000292.1:0-8559 GCA_045403275.1 Burkholderiales bacterium
TTCATCCTTCATCCTTCATCCTTGCTCCTTTCATCCTTGGTCTTCATCGCTAGCCCAGGCTCACCCCGAGAAGTCGCCCTATGAAGAACGTCAGCAGTCCGGCGCCAGCGCCGATCATGAGCATGCGCAGCCCGCCGCGCAGCGCCTGCCGGCCGGTAAATAGTGACAGCGCCGCGCCGACCGCGAACAGCGACGCCGCAGTCAGTCCGACCGATACACCCAGACTCCCCGCGCCGGAACTCCACAGGAATGGCAGCAATGGCAGCACGGCGCCGGCCGCAAATGAGAAAAACGAGAATCCCGCCGCGCCCCAGGGCGAACCGAGCTCGTCGGGATTGAGGCCGAGTTCTTCGCGCGCGAGCGTGTCCAGCGCCCTGGATGGGTCCACCAGAATCACGTTGGCCATCCGCCTGGCCTCGTCCTCGGGAATGCCGCGAGCGGCGTAGATCAGCGCCAGCTCGGAGGCTTCTTCTTCCGGGTACTGGCCGAGTTCGTCACGCTCCAGGCCGATCTGATACTCGTACATCTCGCGCTGCGAGCGCACCGACACGTACTCGCCCGCCGCCATCGAAAACGCCCCGGCAAGCAGCCCGGCAATTCCGGATAGAAGAATCATCCTGCTGTCAGAAGTTGCGCCCGCAACACCGAAAATCAGGCTGGCGTTCGAGACCAGCCCGTCGTTTACCCCGAAAACCGCGGCACGCAGATTTCCGCCGCTCGCCAGCCCCCGGTGGCGGCGCTCCATTCCTGCGGTGGAATCCGGAACGTAGTGTCGCGGATCGGCGCCGGCATACAGCGACATGCCGCGCACCTTCATCGCCGCCAGCACCGATCGCAAGGGCCGCGGCCCCATTTTCCTGACCAGTGCGGCGACGATGCGGGTACGCAGGTCCGGACTGAAGCGCTCCGGTACGGCGCCGCCAGCCTCGCGGATCTTCTGTTCCCAGATTCCGGCCTGCTTCTCCGCTTCGCGTGCCAGTTCAACAAACAGTCCCTGGCGCGCGGTGCCGGCCTCCTGCTCCGCGACCACGCGGTACAGGTGCGCGGAGCTCTTCTCTTCCTCCCAGCTTTTCAGCTCATCCACTGTAGTTCCTCACCGCAATAATTCCTCACCGCAAAGGCGCAAAGACGCAAAGGAAACGCAAAGGAATACGAAATGTGTTCTTGTTGAGGGGATCTTCGCTCTCAGCAAGTGTGACCAAGTTAAGGGATATGACCAATACTGACGTGCTTTTTCCATCATTCTCTTTTCTCTGCGTTTCCTTTGCGTCTTTGCGTCGTTGCCGTGAAAGGTTCTTCAGATCCGTTCGAAGCGACGATACTGCACCGCTTCGGCCACGTGCGCCGCGGAGATCGTAGCCGTCCCTGCAAGATCGGCGATGGTGCGCGCCACTTTCAGAATCCGGTGGTAGGCGCGGGCCGACAACCCCAGTCGGGTGATCGCCTGGCGTGCCAACTGCGCGCCCTTCAGTTCCGCACTGCAGTGGCTGTCTATTTCCTTCACCGACAGCAAGGCGTTCGGCTTGCGCTGGCGCTGCAGTTGAATTTCGCGCGCCGCGCTGACCCGTTCGCGCACCGCGGCGCTCGGCTCGCCGGGCTGGCGCGAAGTGATCTCCTGTTCCGGAACCGCCGGTACTTCGATATGCAGGTCGATTCGATCCATCAGCGGCCCGGAGATGCGGTGGCGATAACGCGTGACCTGGTCCGGCGTGCAGCGGCACTTGCCGCTGTAGTGACCGAGGAAACCGCATGGACAGGGATTCATCGCCGCGATCAATTGAAAGCGCGCCGGAAATTCGGCCTGGCGTGCGGCGCGCGACACGCTGATCTTTCCCGATTCGAGCGGTTCGCGCAGTACTTCCAGCACATCGCGGCCGAACTCGGGCAGCTCGTCCAGGAAAAGCACCCCGTGCATCGCCATCGAGATCTCTCCCGGGCGCGGATTGCTGCCACCGCCAACCAGCGCCACCGCCGAGGAGGTGTGGTGCGGCGCGCGATAAGGACGGCGCCTCCAGTTGCGCACGTCGAAGCCCTGGCTGCCAAGTGATTGCAGCGCCGCGGAGGCCAGCGCCTCCTCCTCGGTCATCGGCGGCAATATGCCGGCAAAACGCTCGGCGAGCATGGTTTTACCGGTGCCCGGCGGGCCAACCATGAGCACGCTGTGGCCGCCGGCGGCGGCGACTTCGAGGGCCCGTTTGGCCGGCGCCTGGCCCTTGACTTCCGCCAGGTCCGGAAAGGCCGCAGCCGGCGACGGCGGCGGATCGGCGGCACGCTGAAGAATCTCGCGCCCCGCAAGGTGTGCGCACACCTGCAAAAGTGAGGCAGCCGGATAGACCAGCGCGTCGCGCACCAGCGATGCTTCGTATGCGCTCTCTACCGGCAGCACGAAGGCGCGGCCGGAACGATGCGCATGGTAGGTCATGGCCAGCGCACCCCTGATGGGACGCAGTTCACCGGTCAACGCAAGCTCCCCTGCGAACTCATACTCGCCGAGCCTGTTGGCGGGAATTTGCGCGGAGGCCGCGAGAATGCCGAGTGCGATCGGCAAATCGAAGCGGCCGCTTTCCTTGGGCAGGTCTGCGGGCGCGAGATTGACGGTAATACGACGGGCGGGAAATTCGAAACGGCAGTTGAGCAGGGCGGAGCGCACCCGGTCCTTGCTCTCTTTTACTTCGACCTCGGGCAATCCGACGATGGTGAAGTTCGGCAGCCCGTTGGCGAGATGAACCTCTACGGTGACCGGCGGCGCTTCCATGCCGGAAAGCGCCCTGCTGTGAAGGACGGCAAGGGACACGTTAATGAGCGTGAGGCGTAAGGCGTGAGGCGAGAGGCGTAAAGAACGCGAGATCAGAGAATCGCCGATTCAGGATTCTTTTCAATAGCGCCTTAAGGGGTATCGAGGGGCGGGTATGAAGAGCCGCGACACGAGAACAGGCGACTGGGCGCCTCGAGCGAGCGCATCGCGGCTGGGGACTCGCGGGATTCATCGGTTCGCGCCTCTCGCCTCTCGCCTCACGCCTCACCCCTTTTTCAGCTTCGCTTCCAGCTCCGCAACCCGCGCCTCCATCTGTTGCAGCTTCTCGCGAGCATGGCGGAGCACTTCCTGCTGCACATCGAATTCTTCGCGCGTCACAAGATCGAGCCGCGAGAAAACGCTCGACAGCAGCGCGCGCAGATTCTTCTCGATGTCTTTCGCGGGGGTGGCGGCGATCAAATCGCCCACCTTGCGGTTCAATTCATCCAATAGCCTGGTATCCACGGGCAACCTCCTTCGCGAAGTGTAGCAAAGCGACCCCGCCCGCCTCTTCGCACCGACAAGGTGCAGGGCACTCTAACGGTGCATTTCTTTAGTGCATCGCTGCCTACGCCGTCGCCGAGGACATGGTTAAGACATTAATTTAAATCCGATTTTTGTGTGGCATGGTAAATGCTGAAGGCTCTAGCCGCTGTCTTGAGGAAGAAACCGGAGACCAAAAGAAGCCTGCTGTGAAAACGTTCGCCTTGTTGGTATCGAAGACCTTCTAACAGGCTTCCCAAGTTATTGAAGGACCGGCGCAAGACCGGGCCTAATCGCATAGCCAATTGGAGAAACCATGAAACTAGTTACCGCAATCATCAAGCCGTTCAAGCTTGACGAGGTGCGTGAGGCCCTGTCCGCAATCGGCGTGCAGGGAATCACGGTGACCGAAGTCAAGGGCTTCGGACGGCAGAAAGGCCACACCGAACTTTACCGCGGTGCCGAATACGTCGTCGACTTCCTGCCCAAGGTAAAGATTGAGGCAGCGATCAAGACGGAGCTGCTCGAACAGGTGATCGAAGCGATCGAGAAATCCGCGAACACCGGCAAGATCGGCGACGGCAAGATCTTCGTGTCCGAGCTCGAACAAGCCGTTCGCATCCGCACCGGCGAAACCGGCGCCGATGCCCTGTAGGGAGAACGTCATGATTAGAAAGATACTGATGCTGTTTGCACTGTGCGGAGCGCTGGGATTCTCTTTCCCGAGCTTTGCCGAGGATGCGCCTGCGGCAGACGCGCCCACGGCTGCCGCTACTGCTCCCGCGCCGGCCCCGGCGGCCGCCCCCGTGCCGAACAAAGGCGACACCGCGTGGATGATCGTCGCCACCGTGCTGGTTATCCTGATGACCATCCCCGGCCTGGCCTTGTTCTATGGCGGCATGGTGCGCGCCAAGAACATGTTGTCGCTGCTAATGCAGGTGTTCGCCACTTTCTCCTTGCTGGCGGTGCTGTGGGCGATCTACGGTTATAGCATCGCCTTCACCGAGGGCAACGCCTTCTTCGGCGGGCTGGGTCGCGCCTTCCTGAGCGGGGTGACACCGGATTCGAACGTCGCCACTTTCAGCAAGGGCGTGGTCATCCCCGAGTACATTTATATCGCCTTCCAGCTCACATTCGCGGCGATCACCCCGGCGCTGATCCTCGGCGCCTTTGCCGAGCGCGTGAAGTTTTCCGCGGTATTGCTGTTCATGGCGCTGTGGTTCACCTTCTCCTACCTGCCGATCGCGCACATGGTGTGGTACTGGGCCGGACCCGACGCTTATTCGTCGGCTGAGGCCGCCACCGCCGCCACCGCCACCGCGGGGTTCATCTGGCAGAAAGGCGCGCTCGACTTCGCCGGCGGCACAGTGGTGCACATCAACGCCGGTATCGCCGGGCTGATCGGCTGCCTGATGATCGGCAAGCGCATCGGTTACGGCAGGGAAGCCATGCCGCCGCACAGCACCACCATGACCATGGTCGGCGCCTCGCTGCTGTGGGTGGGCTGGTTCGGCTTCAACGTCGGCTCCAACCTCGAGTCCACCGGTTTCGCCGCGATGGTGTTCGTGAACACTCTGCTGGCAACCGCTGCGGCGGCGCTGGGCTGGATGTTCGTCGAATGGCTGGTGAAGGGCAAGCCAAGCATGCTGGGCATCGCCTCCGGCGCAGTCGCCGGCTTGGTCGCCATCACCCCGGCCTGCGGTTTCGTCGGCCCGATGGGCGCCATCGCGCTCGGGGCCATCGCCGGCGTGATCTGCCTGTGGGGGGTGAGCGGCCTGAAGAAGATGTTCGGCTACGACGATTCGCTCGACGTATTCGGCGTGCATGGCATCGGCGGCATCATCGGTGCGCTGGGTTTGGCGGTGTTCTGCTCGCCAAAGCTCGGCGGCACGGGCGTGTACGACTACGTTGCCAATGCTTTCCCGCCCCCCGAGGCTTACTCGATCGCCACCCAGTTCGTCTCGCAGGCCTGGGGCGTGGGAACAACGCTGATCTGGTCCGGCGTGGTGGCCGCAATCGCCTACAAGATCGTCGATCTGGTCATTGGTCTGCGCGTGCCGGAAGACAAGGAGCGTGAAGGCCTGGACATCACCGAGCACGGCGAAACGGCTTATCACTTGTAATCACCTCCGCTAAGTACGTTTACCAATTCATCGGGCGCCTTCGGGCGCCCGTTTTTTTTTGCCGCGTGATGCGCCCAATGGCAGCCGTTTGGCTCGCGCCGTCGATTGGGCATCAGGTTGCGGACAGAGGCGCCGGGCAGCAAACTGAACGGCTCGCCGGCAGAGCGCGTCTGCTACAATCCGACCGAACCCAACCTGTTGACGCACATGACCGTTCCCCGCCTTGCCACTGCCCAGACCGGCCCCGTTCTTTCGCTCGAAAAGCAGATTCTCGACGGCATGCCGAGGATCGAGCATTGGTTCCGCGGCCAATGGCAGGAACATGCGGCACCGTTTTACGCATCGGTGGATCTGCGCAACAGCGGCTTCAAGCTGGCACCGGTGGACACCAACCTGTTCCCCGGGGGATTCAACAACCTGAACAAAGAATTCCTGCCGCAGTGCGTACAGGCCGTGATGACCGCGATCGAGAAGGTGTGTCCGGACGCGCGCGGCTTTCTGGTGATCCCCGAGAACCATACCCGCAACATCCATTACCTGCAGAACGTGGCGGCACTGCAGAACATCCTGCAGCTCGCCGGCGTGAAGGTGCGGATCGGCTCACTGTTACCGGAGATCACCGTGCCGACCGCGCTGGACCTGCCCGACGGCAAGAAGCTTATGCTGGAGCCGCTGGTTCGCCGCGGCAACCGCCTGGGGCTGGCCGATTTCGACCCCTGCACCATTCTGCTCAACAACGATTTGTCGGCCGGCGTCCCGGCCATCCTCAAGAACCTCGAGCAGCCGGTGATCCCGCCGCTCTACGCAGGCTGGCCGACACGGCTGAAGTCGAACCATTTCGCCGCGTTCAAGGAAGTCGCCGAAGAGTTCGCCGGTCTGCTGGGCATCGACCCGTGGCTGATCAATCCCTACTTTGCCACCTGCGGCGAAATCAACTTCCAGGAGCACGTCGGTGAGGAATGCCTCGCGGGCTGGGTAGACCACATCCTGATTCAGACGCGCGCGAAATACCGCGAGTACGGCATCCAGTACGAGCCCTTCGTGATCGTCAAGGCCGACGCCGGCACCTATGGGATGGGGATCATGACCGTCAAGGACGCCTCCGAAGTGCAGGGGCTGAGTCGCAAGCAGCGCAACAAGATGGCGGTGGTGAAGGAAGGCCTGCAGGTTTCCAACGTGATGGTGCAGGAAGGCGTCTACACCTTCGAGACCGTGAACGACGGGGTCGCCGAACCGGTCATTTACATGATTGATCACTTTGTGGTCGGCGGTTTTTATCGCGTGCACACCCAGCGTGGCGTCGACCAGAACCTCAACGCGCCGGGCATGCGTTTCGAGCCGCTCGCTTTCGAGGACAGTTGTTCTCTGCCGGACCTGGACGGCAATCCCGACTGTGCGCCCAACCGCTTTTACGCCTACGGCGTCGTGGCGCGGCTGGCCTTGCTCGCCTCCGCGATGGAGCTGGAGCGCATGGAAGCCGCGCTCGAACAGCAGTCGTTTCCGCAAGCCAGGGCCGCCAATACCTGAACGTGGTTCCAGCATGCTTGCGCGTGCGGCGCAGTCGGCGCGCTCCCGCAATACCAACATGAAAATCGCCTTCGTTCTCGACCCGCTCGACACCATCAAGACCTACAAGGACTCTTCCTACGCGATGATGCGCGAGGCGGCAGCCCGCGGCCATGCGCTCGCGATGCTGCAGCAGGAGGACCTGATCTGGCGCGACGGCCGCGTACTTGGCTACGCGCGCGACCTGTCGCTCACTTCCGACGACAATCACTGGTACCGCGTCGGCGACAGAAGGCCGGTGCCGCTGGAGACTTTCGATGCGGTATTGATGCGTAAGGACCCGCCATTCGACATGGAATACATCTACAGCACTTACCTGCTGGAGCTGGCGGAAAAGCAGGGCGCGCGCGTTGTCAACCGCCCGCGCGCCGTGCGCGACCATAACGAAAAACTGGCGATCGCCAAGTTTGCGCAGTTCACGGTGCCGACGCTGGTTACGCGCGTGGAGCAGTTGATCCGCGACTTTCTCGCCGAGCACGGCGATATCATCCTCAAACCGCTCGACGGCATGGGCGGCACCTCGGTGTTCCGCCTGCACCGTCAGGATCCTAACATCGCGGTGGTGATCGAAACCCTTACCCATTACGGCCGGCGTACGGTGATGGCGCAGCGCTTCATTGCCGAGATCGTCAAGGGCGACAAGCGCGTCCTGCTGATCGACGGCAAGCCGGTGCCTTACACGCTTGCGCGCATTCCGAAACAGGGGGAAACCCGCGGCAATCTCGCCGCCGGCGCCACCGGCGTGGCGCAGCCGTTGACCACCCGCGACCGGGAGATCGCAGAGGCCGTCGGCCCCGAACTCAGGGCACAGGGACTGATACTGGTCGGCCTGGACGTGATCGGCGATTACCTGACCGAAGTCAACGTCACCAGCCCCACCTGCATGCGTGAAATCGCCGACCAGACCGGCTTCAATGTCGCGGCGCTGATGATCGATGCGCTGGAAAAGGCGGTGAGGGGTGAGGAGTGAGGAGACAGGGGTAAACTCCCTATTACGGTTTTCCTCACTCCTCACCCCTCACCCCTTACGCACCTGATCCACATAGGTAGAATTCCCCCTTGTTACCGACCAATCCTAGGCATCCATGGTTGGAATACTGATCGTTGCCCACGGCACGCTGGGTGAAAGCCTGATTCACTGTGCCAGCCACGTGATGGGCAGCCGGCCGCCGCTCCTGATGCAGATCGGCGTAAGCATGCACGACGATCCTCAGCTGATGCTGCCGCAGGCGATCAAACTGGCGCGCAGCCTCGACCAGGGCCGCGGCGTGCTGGTGCTTTCCGACGTTTACGGCGCCACGCCGTGCAACATTGCCAGCAAGCTGCTGATCCCCGGCAAGATTGAAGGTGTGGCCGGTGTGAATCTGCCGATGCTGGTGCGCGCACTGACTTATCGCAACGAGCCCCTGAAGACCGTGGTCGCGAAAGCGATCTCCGGGGGCATCGAAGGCGTCATGCAAATTCCCGCGGCACAGATGAAAAATGCAGCAACGGGAAATTGAGATCACCAACAAGCTGGGTCTGCACGCGCGCGCGTCGGCCAAGCTCACCCAGCTTGCCGGGAAGTTCACCGCCGACGTTTGGGTCACGCGC
>JAXIOX010000153.1:0-8816 GCA_045403275.1 Burkholderiales bacterium
CTTGTTGTCGTCCATCTCCTCCTTGCGGCCGGTGTAGACCACGCCCTTGATGTCGGAAACCCAGATATTCTTCATCGGCAACCCCAGGCGCACCAGCAGGTCCAGGCAGGCCAGCGCCGCCGCTCCGGCACCCGAGCACACCAGCTTCACATTGCCGGTGTCCTTGCCGACCACCTTGAGCCCGTTCAGCACCGCTGCGCCGACGATGATGGAGGTGCCGTGCTGATCGTCGTGGAATACTGGAATCTTCAGCCGGCGGCGCAGCTGCTTCTCGATGTAGAAGCATTCGGGCGCCTTGATGTCCTCGAGATTGAGGCCGCCAAATGTAGGCTCGAGGCTGGCGATGATGTCCACCAGCTTCTCCGGATCGCGCTCATTGATTTCGATGTCGAACACGTCGATGCCGGCGAACTTCTTGAACAGCACGCCCTTGCCTTCCATCACCGGTTTGGCCGCGAGCGGTCCAATTGCGCCCAGTCCGAGCACCGCGGTGCCGTTGGTGATCACACCGATGAGATTGCCGCGTGCCGTGTAGTTGCGCGCGCTGCCGGGATCGTTGACGATCTCTTCACAGGCTGCAGCGACACCGGGTGAATAGGCAAGCGCGAGGTCGCGCTGGTTGATCAGTCCTTTGGTGGGAACGACGGAAATCTTGCCGGGGGTGGGTAAGCGGTGGTAATCGAGCGCACTCTTGCGCAAGTGCTCGTCCATGGATACTCCGTAATCTACAGGTTGCTGCGATTATACGGGAGCCCCTCCGCGACCACTGTGGTCAACGCGGTCCGGGCGCCGCGTTTGTCGGAGGGCGCAGTTTTTGTTATGGTTCGCTGCAAGCCGGACCGGCGCAATGCGCCGGGCGCCGGTCAGCGCGTCTCCCGATTTCCCGCAGCGAGGTCTTATGCGTCGCTCCATCGCCCGACATTTTTACCACCTGTTGCTGCTTGTCGCAGCCCTGGCAGCCGGGAATGTCCTGGCGCAGCAAACAGGCGCCACACCGCAGATCTGGGAAGTACGCTCTGAGAGTAACGCCGTGTATCTGCTGGGATCGATTCACCTCGGGCGCAGCGACATGTACCCAATGGGGCCGGTGGTCGAAAAGGCCTATCTGGCTTCGAAGATCGTTGCGCTCGAAGCCGACCCTAACGACCAGCAGGCGGTCATGACGGCGATCTCGGGGTCCCTTTACCGGCCGCCGGACACTCTGCAGAAGAACCTGCCGGGCCCGCTGCTGGCCAGAGTTTCCAGGACGCTCGAACGCTACGGGATTCCGCTGGAACAGGTACAACCGATGAAGCCCTTTCTGGTAGCGATCACGCTCGCTTCGATCGAGTACGCCAAGGCTGGATTCGACCCGTCTCTCGGCGTAGACATGCATTTCGCCGGACGGGCCAGGCAGGACGGCAAGCCTGTGCTGGAACTCGAATCGTTCGGAGGTCAGATAGCCTTGATGAGTAATATGTCGGACCGCCTGCAGCAAAGTCTGCTGCAGATAACGCTGGAATCCATAGAAAACGGGGAAATCCCGACACTGGTCGATTCGATGGTGAAGGCGTGGAAGTCCGGGGACGGAAAAAAACTGCAGGACGCGATATCCGCCGAGGAACACAAACTGCCGGCTGCGCTCGCGCAGGAGTTTCACCGGAAGTTGATTACGGATCGCAATATCGCGATGGCGGGGAAAATTGAATTAATGCTGAAAGGATCCGATGTGCATTTCATCACCATCGGTGCGGCACATTTGCTCGGGCAGGACAGCGTTCTGCAGATCCTGTCGGGAAAAGGTTACCGGGTGCGCACGCTCTAATGAAAGAATTACCCGAGTACGTCTGCGCCGCCTTTGAGCAGATTGCGTGCTTTTTGTCATGGCTCGATGAAAGCCCAACAGGATCGATTGCATGGACTACGCTGCTCCAGGAATCCGCACCGAACTTTATCCCGATATAGAGCCGCATCAGTCCGGTTATCTCAGGCTCGACCAGCGCCACGAGATGTACTGGGAAGTATCGGGAAACGACGACGGCGTTCCGGTGGTGTTCCTGCACGGCGGACCGGGCGCAGGCGCGAGCCCGATGCACCGGCGCATCTTTGATCCGGCGCACTATCGCATCGTGATCTTCGACCAACGCGGCGCCGGCCGCTCGCGTCCACACGGCGAACTCGCCGGCAACACCACTCCGAACCTGATCGCTGACATGGAGAAGCTGCGTGCCTGTCTCGGCATCGACAAGTGGATCGTTTTCGGAGGTTCATGGGGCAGCACACTGGCGCTCGCCTACGGCGAAACGCATCCGCAACGCTGTATGACACTGGTACTGCGCGGCATCTTTCTGTGCCGCAAGCTGGAGATCGACTGGTTTCTCTACGGCATGCGCTTCGTCTACCCGGAAGCGTGGCGCAAGTTCGCCGAGTTCGTTCCCGAGGCGGAGCGCAGGGACCTGCTCACCGCTTACTCGAAAAGGCTGAACGATCCCGATCCGGAAGTGCACATGCCGGCCGCGCATCAGTGGAGCATCTATGAAGGTTCCTGCTCGACTCTGTTACCCAGCCCTTCCACGGTTGCGCACTTTGCCGAGGACATCGTTGCGCTGGGGCTTGCCCGCATCGAGGCGCACTATTTTTCCAACAACATTTTTCTCCCCGAGAATTCGCTGCTGGAGAACGCGGGCAGGTTGCGCCCTGTTCCCGGAATCATCGTGCAGGGACGCTACGACATGGTGTGTCCGATCGTGTCTGCAGACGACCTGCACCGCGCCTGGCCGGAAGCGCAGTACATTATTGTGCCCGACGCCGGCCACTCGGTCTGGGAGCCGGGCATTAGCGCTCGTCTGGTGGCGGCGATGGAGAGGTTAAAAATGGTGAGGGGTGAGGGGTGAGGGGCTAGAGGCTAGAGGCTAGAGGCTAGAGGCTAGAGGCTAGAGGCTAGAGGTCGGTGCTTCGGATTTGGTCTAAGTTCGAGGTTCCGTTTTTTTGTTTAACGAGTCACGACTGTCACGAATATGCGGGCATCGCCCGCATGCGATGGAATTGTAGTTCCGGCATAACATTGGCTTCGCAAATGTTAGCCTGCACTGAAATGCCCATGGAGGCCGGGCGTTTTCACGTTCGTCACGGCATTTACGATATTCACGGCATTTACGGGAGTTTGCATGAACGAGCACGTTGAATCACTGACGCAGATAAAGGGCACGATCATCGACCTTTCCGTCAAGTTTGGTCCCAAGGTTCTGGTCGCGATCGTCATCATGATCGTGGGGTACTTTGCCGGGCGCTGGGTGGGCAGGATCATGCAACGCGGGCTCCTCAGTATCGATCTCGAACCTCCCGTTCGCGACCTGCTGGTGCGGATCGTCCACATCTTTGTTCTGGGCGTTTTTGTGATCATGGCTCTGCAAAACCTGGGGGTGGAGCTGTTGCCGCTGATCGCTGGAGTTGGCCTGGCGGGTGCGGGCGTCGCGCTGGCAATGCAGGGCGTACTCGGCAATCTCGTTGCCGGCCTGACGATCATTTTCACCAAGCCGTTCCGGGTCGGCGAATACATTTCCATGCTCGGGGTCGAGGGGCGGGTGGAGACCATCAGTCTTTTCAACACTGTGCTGAGCCACCCCGACCTGTCGCGGGTGGTGATTCCGAATCGCAGCATCGTCGGTGAAATCCTGCACAACTACGGCAAGATCCGCCAACTCAGCATTACCGTCGGCGTCGCCTACGACACCGACCTGAACATGGCGCTGGCGGCGGCGAGGGAAGTCCTGCAGAGCAATCCGCGGGTGCTGAAGGAGCCCGCTCCGGCTATCGGCATCGGCGTGCTGGCCGATTCGTCGATCAACATTACTGTGGCTCCCTGGGTGAACGTGGCCGATTTCGGTCCGGCGAACGGGGAAATCAACAAAGCCATCGTCGAGACTTTCCGCGCACGCGCCATCGCCATCCCATTCCCGCAGCGCGTAGTGCGAATGCTGGCGTAGCAACAGGTGCTGTGTGCTGTGTGTTAGAGAAAAAGCCCGGCTTCGCCGGGCTTTTCTGTTTCGGGCTGACTCTCAATCAGGCGCTGATCCGTACTAGGTGCCGGGTGCTTTCGACCGAGCGAGCACCGTTCGCCCACTCGACGTAAGCCTCGTCACCGACGATGGACTCGACCACGCCGTCGGTACGTTCGAGCAAACCGAAAGTACCCAGTAGATTCACCCGCGAACGCACGGAGATCTCCGGACGACGCGTATTAAGCAAGCGGCGGAAGGCTGAAATCATGCCGGCCTCCGCTTAAAGATACAGGACCGGATGGCTGGCCTTGGCATCCAGACGGTGCAACCGGTATTCCAGGTCTTCCGTTGCCTCAGCTTGGGCAAGAATAGCCTCACGCCTGAGAATCTGACGTTGATTGAATAATTTATCGAACGTGTTCAAAACCTGGCTAAGAATATTCACCTTGACCTCCATCTCTGATATTGCACTGCGTCATTATCATCTATAGAGGGAGAGTATGTGTATCCCCAAAGGAATTGCTGCTATGCACAAAAAAGCATGAATCGGCTGCTGAAAAGAGACAAGGAGTAAGGAAGGCGAAGGACTGCGCAGGTACGCAAGTCCCGACTGACGCAACTTTCGTAATTTCCTAACTTTTTGTTCCGCGCCCCTCGTCTTTCGGTTTCTTCGGGGATTTCTGCGCGGTCGCCGCGGCAGATTCCTGGATCGTCTGCAAAGCCGATTTCTGCATCTCCAGCGTCTTCATGGTCATCTGCACGAAAGTCAGGTTCATCTTCAGCCAGTTCTCGACCGACTGCAGCTCCGCGATCTTTTTCTCCACTTCCTCGACGCTCATGGTCGGCTGAAACATGCCGGGAATGGGGAACGACAGCGGATTCCACATCTTCTGAAAGTACTCGAACAATTCCTTCGATGAATCTTCAGCCATTGCTTTGCTCCGCACGCGGTGACGAGTGACTAGTGACAGGTGACAGGTGACAGGTGACGAGGCAAGGGCAACAATCCTCGACGTCCTGACTTTGTCGTATTCGTGATTCCGGCTTCCTGCGGACCGCTTTCCTTCAGTCAGCGATTGTGGCGAGTCCTGTCACTTGTCACTCGTCTCGGCCTTTTACATCGTCGGCCCGAGCACCCAAGGGGCGAATTCGTCTTCGCCGTAACCCATCGCCTCGCTCTTGCTCGGCTCGCCGGAAGCGGTCTTGAGGATCATCTTGAAGAACTGCTCGCCGACTTCCTGGATGCTGGCCTTGCCGTCCACGATCACTCCGCAGTTGATGTCCATGTCCTCTTCCTGCTTGTTGAACATCGCGCTATTGGTGGCAAGTTTCAGAGACGGCGACGGCTTGCAGCCGTAGGCCGAGCCGCGGCCGGTAGTGAAACAGATCATGTTGGCGCCGCCGGCTACCTGGCCGGTCGCCGACACCGGGTCGTAACCCGGGGTGTCCATGAACACGAAGCCCTTGGCGCTAACACGCTCGGCATATTCGTACACGCCCATCATCGCCTGGGTGCCCCCCTTCGCAACCGCGCCGAGCGATTTCTCCAGGATGGTGGTGAGGCCGCCGGCCTTGTTGCCGGGTGAAGGATTATTGTTCATTTCGCCGCCGAGCCTGGCGGTGTAGTCCTCCCACCAGTGAATGCGCTGGACCAGTTTCTCGCCGATCTCGCGGGTAGCTGCGCGGCGAGTCAGCAAATGTTCCGCACCGTAGACTTCGGGGGTCTCTGACAGAATCGCGCTGCCGCCGTTGCGCACCAGAATGTCCACGGCTGCACCGAGCGCGGGATTTGCAGAGATCCCGGAGTAGCCGTCCGAGCCGCCGCACTGCAGTCCGAGCGTCAGGTGGCTCGCGGGAACCGTCTCGCGCTTGACTTTGTTGGCTTCGGGCAGCAGTTCCTTGATGCGCGCGATGCCGTCGGCAACGGTCTTCCTGGTGCCCCCGGTTTCCTGGATGGTGAAGGCCTGCAGCTGCTTCGAGCGCTTCAGGCCCTGCGAAGCCAGCAGGTTGTTGATCTGGTTTGCCTCGCAACCCAGGCCGATCATCAGCGAGGAGTGAAAATTCGGGTGGACCGCGTAGCCCGCCAGCACGCGGCGCAGCAGCTCCACCGGCTCGCCCTCGGAACCCATGCCGCAGCCGGTCTTGTGATGGATCGGCACCACGCCGTTCACGTTCGGGTACTGCGCCATGAAATCTTCGTCGAAGAACTTGGCGATAGTGCGGCAGACGTGCGCCGAGCAGTTCACGCTGGAAATGATGCCGAGATAGTTGCGGGTCGCCACACGCCTGTCTTCGCGGACGATGCCCTGAAAAGTCGCCGCGTTGGCGACGTAATCGACCGGCTTGTAGTCGGCACAAAAGGCGTAGTCGCGCTGGAAGTCGCCCATCGCCAGATTGTGCACGTGTACGTGGTCTCCGGCCTTGATCGGCTTGACCGCGAAACCGATGATCTGGTTGTAGCGGCGCACCGGCGAGCCTTCGGAAATGTCGTGGGTGGCGATCTTGTGGCCGGCCGGGACCGTCACGGCAGCGCGGATTGCTTCCTTGATTATTTCGGTGCCGGCGGGCAGCTCCACCCGCGCGATCACCACGTCGTCCGCGGGATTCAGGCGGATGGTCAGATCGGCTGCTTGCAACATGTTGGCATCTCCTTCGGTAAACGCCGGGGCGCCAAGAAAGAACTGGAGCCGCGCCGGAGCGGACAGACTGACATTCTAGTCCGGCGCAGCCCCCTTTTGGAACCGGTATTGCAGACGCCGATCACCGGACGCCCTTCGAACAAATGAAACCAGACAAACCTTTTCACCGCAAAGACGCAAAGGCGCAAAGGAAACGCAAAGGAAGGCAAGGGCGAATGGATATTAAGTGCTGGCACGGATGGCGATCGACCACGGACGCAAGGTTTTCATATCCCAATGTTTTCTTTTCTTTGTATTTCTCTGCGTTCCCTTTGCGCCTTTGCGTCTTTGCGGTGAAAGCCCTATTCCTTTACGGCGCCGGTCATGCCGGCGACGTAATACTCGACAAAGAAGGAATACATCACCGCCACCGGGAGGGAGCCCACCAGCGCGCCCGCCATCAGCGAACCCCAGTGATACACGTCGCCCTCGACCAGTTCGGTGATCACGCCAACCGGGACCGTCTTGTTCTCGGAAGCCGAAATGAAAGTCAGCGCGTAGATGAACTCGTTCCAGGACAGCGTGAACGCAAAAATGCCCGCCGAAATCAGCCCTGGCACTGCCAGCGGCAGAACGATCTTGGTGAGGATTTGCCAGCGCGTGGCGCCGTCGATCAACGCGCACTCCTCCAGCTCGAACGGGATCGAGCGGAAATAGCCCATCAACAGCCAGGTGCAGAACGGGATAAGGAACGTCGGATAAGTCAGTATCAGCGCCCAGCGCGTGTCGAAAATCCCGAGTTGGAACACCATGGTTGCCAGGGGTATGAACAGGATGGAAGGGGGAATCAGATAGGCGAGAAAAATCGCCAGCCCGGTCTGCCGCGATCCCCTGAATCGCAAGCGCTCGATCGCGTAGGCGGCGAACACGCTGGCGACCAGCGAAACGAAGGTGGACACCACCGAAACCAGCACCGTGTTCCACATCCACTCCGGATAGGAAGTATCGAAGAAGAGCTTTCTGAAGTGCTCCAGCGTCGGGTTGATGACCCAGAAAGGGTTGCCGGCGCTGGACAGCAATTCCGCATTGGGCTTGAACGACGTGACCACCATCCAGTAGAACGGAAACAACAGCACGAACAGGAAAACGAGCAATGGGATGTAAACCGTGACCCATTGCCTGGGCATGGTTTCCAGGTACTGCATTCCTTCCCGCTTCTGGGCGCCTTTTGCCATCTCAGTTCGTGAATGTCGTGAATATCGTGAATGTCGTAATTTGGGACTGGTGACTGGTCAAAGACCACTCCTACCGTCCCAGTTTCATGTTCCTTTGCGTCCTTTGCGTTCCTTTGCGCCCTTTGCGTTAACGCTCTTATCGCCGGCCACCGGCCGGTTCAATTGCAGCACACAACGTCTGTACTTCCCTCACTAATCACGCCTCTCGCCCCTGGCCTCACGCCTCACGCCTCACTTATCGCTTCCTCCCTGTTGCCACCTTCTCCTCTGCAACCCGAAGTATGAGAACAAGATCGCCGCCAGCAGGAACGGGATCATCGCGGTTGCTATCGCCGCACCTTCACCCAATGCTCCACCGGGAATGGCGCGCTGAAACGACAGCGTGGCCATCAAATGAGTGGCATTGATCGGTCCTCCGCGGGTCAGCACCCAGATCAACTGGAAATCGGTAAAGGTGAACAAAACCGAGAAGGTCATGACCACCGCGATGATCGGCGAGAGCATGGGCAGCGTGACGTGCCAGAACTGCTGCCAGGGGCTCGCTCCGTCGATGCTCGCCGCCTCGTACATAGACGGCGGTATGGTCTGCAGTCCGGCGAGCAGGCAGATCGCCACGAAAGGCACGCCACGCCAGATGTTGGCGATGATCGTGGACATACGTGCCAGGTTCGGTTCGCCGAGAAAATTGATGTATTGGTCGATGATTCCGAGCTTCATCAGCACCCAGCTGACGATTGAAAACTGGGCATCGTAGATCCACCAGAACGCGATCGCGGATAGCACCGGGGGCACGATGAACGGCAGCAACACGATGGCGCGGACGAACGATTTGAAAGGAATGTGCTTGTTGAGCAGCAAGGCGAGCCACAGTCCAAGAGCGAACTTGATGACACTCGCCACCACCGTGTACACGAAGGTATTGAACACCGACAACGTGAATACGCTGTCGGTCACCAAGAATTCGTAGTTCTCGATGCCGATCC
>JAXIOX010000140.1:0-5906 GCA_045403275.1 Burkholderiales bacterium
CGCACGCCCGATGAAAATCAAGGTTGCCATGTCGAATTCCTTCGGATTCGGCGGGACCAACGGCACGCTGATTTTCCGCGCGGTCTGAACACTGCCGGAAGCGTCCCCCGGACGGCGCCGGCCGGTTGACCCTGCGCTAGCCGCGGGCATCCTGGAGATGGCGAATATGACGTTGAGGTGACCACCCTCAGCATGGCAAAGCGCAAAAATCTTTTTCTGCCTCGACCGAAATGGACGCTTATGCGCCTGTTGCGGACGCTGGTTCGCTTCGGCGTGCTCGCGGCGATCGGCGCCGTGTGCTGGCTCGGTTATTTCGCGCTGACGCCGGTCGAAGTCGCGCCGCAGTCGCGTCATTTCAACGTGGATCACGGCAGCAGCCTGCGCAGCGTGGCGGAGCAGTTCGAAAAGGCGGGCCTGGTTTCCGATAGCGGGAGCTTTCTGGTGCTCGCGCGTCTGCTCGGAAACGCACGCGACATCAAGGCTGGCAGCTATAGTGTCGGCACCAGGGTCACGCCGCATCGGCTGCTCGACAAGATCGTCAGTGGCCAATTTGCCCAGTCGGAACTTCGGTTCATCGAGGGCTGGACCTTCCGGCAAATGCGCAATGCGCTCGATCAACATGCTGCCGTTAAGCACGACAGCGCGGGACTGTCCGACGCGCAGATTCTGGAAAGCCTCGGATTGGAGGAAAAATCCCCCGAGGGGTTATTCTTCCCGGATACTTATTATTTCGCCGCAGGTACCAGCGACCTTACGATCCTCAGGCAGGCTTTCCTGAGGATGCGCACCAAACTCGAAGCGCTTTGGGAACAACGGGCCAAGGGCCTGCCGGTTGCCAATGCATACGAAGCGCTTATCCTGGCTTCGATCGTGGAAAAGGAAACCGGCCGGGCCGACGAACGTGAAATGATCGCCGCCGTATTCATCAATCGTTTGAAACGGCGCATGCGTCTGCAGACCGATCCTTCGGTGATCTATGGGCTGGGTGCGTCATTCGACGGCAACCTGCGCCGCCGCGATCTCGAAACCGACCAGCGCTACAACACCTATACGCGCTATGGGCTTCCGCCGACGCCGATCGCCATGCCCGGTGAAGCTTCCATCCAGGCCGCATTGAACCCAGCGCAGAGCCAGGTGCTCTATTTTGTCGCCCGTGGCGACGGCAGCCATGATTTCTCCTCGACGCTGGCAGAGCACAACCGTGCCGTGAACAAGTACCAGCGATCGCAGTGAAGCGCGGCAAGTTCATTACTTTCGAAGGCATCGACGGGGCGGGGAAAAGCACACACCTGGCTTGGGCCGCAGATTTCCTGCGTGGGCACGGCGTCGGCCTGATCGTGACCCGCGAACCCGGTGGAACCGTCCTCGGTGAGCAACTGCGCCGGATACTGCTTGCCGTCGAACAGCCGATACACCCCGAAACCGAAGCGCTGATGATGTTCACGGCCAGGCGCCAACACGTGGAAGACGTGATCGTTCCGGCGCTGGGGCGCGGCGACTGGGTCCTGTGCGACCGCTTTACCGATGCCAGCTTTGCTTATCAGGGCGGCGGACGCGGGGTCGTGAAGGACAAATTGAAAGCACTTGAACGCTGGGTTCATCCGGATCTGCAGCCGGACCTGACGCTGCTATTCGATGTTAGCGTCGAACTCGGACAAAGCCGGGTCGCCCGCATCAGGTCGCCGGACCGGTTCGAACGTGAAGACGGGGAATTCTTCAACAGGGTGCGCAATGCCTACCTCGAGCGCCTGCAACAGTGCCCCAACCGGATGGTCAGGATCGATGGCAGCAAGCCCATTGCCGATATCCAGCGAGAAATTGAGCAGCGACTGCTGGCCATATGGAAGAAATAGACTTTCCGTGGATCAGGCCGGCGCTTGAAAGATTGCCGGCAACCGCTTCGGCGATGCCGCACGCGCTTCTGCTCAGCGGTCAGGCGGGACTGGGGAAGAGAACGACGGCACTGTCTCTTGCCAAAGCCCTGCTTTGTGAAGCGGAACGTGCAGGAAGAGGGGCTTGCGGAATGTGCCCCTCTTGTCATTTGTACGACGTCGGCAATCATCCCGATCTGCGCATCATCGAAGTCGGGAAAGAAGACGCACAGGCCACTGAGTCATCGGAGGACGAATCGGCGACGCCGGCAAAAAAACCGAGCCGCCAGATCCCTGTAAATGCGATCCGTGACTTGGCCGATTTCGTCACCACCACCGCGCATCGAGGGCGCGCCAAAGTCATTGTGATCGCACCTGCGGAAGCGATGCATCCGAGCGCGGCCAACGCGTTGCTCAAGATGCTTGAGGAACCGCCGGGCAGCGCCACTTATTTCGTGCTGGTCAGTCACCGGCCCGAGCGCGTGCTGCCAACCATACGCAGCCGTTGTTTCCAGGTGCCATTCGGCATGCCGGCAACCGATGCGGCGCTCGACTGGCTGAAGGGGCAGGGGATAGAACATCCCCTGTTGGCATTGGCGCAGGGGGGCTATGGTCCGCTGGCAGCAATGGAGAGGGCCGGTAACGTGGAGTTCTGGGATCAGCGCAAGGCTTTGCTCGATGAACTGGCGCGTCCCGATTTCGATCCTTTGGCCGCTGCGGATCGCGCCGAACCGATCGACGGGCCAGTGGTAGCAAGGCTGCTGTCACAGTGGGCTTACGATCTGGTCTCGCTCAACTCCGGAGGAAAGGTCCGCTACCACCCCGATTACGCAGCAGCCCTGGAGCCGCTGGCGAGAAAGCTGCCCGCGGCGGTACTCATGGTCTGGTACGACTCGGTACTACAATACGGCCGTGTGGCTCAGCACCCGCTGAACAAGCGGCTAGCCATGGAAAGTTTGCTATCGGGCTATCCCGGGCATGAGTACGGAGGCACAAACCGGTTTCCATAACGATCGTTCACAGAACGACCGCCGCGGCCGTAACAAGATCCTTATGAGTGGTAAAAGGAAGTTTGACCGTCCGACGCGTGCGATGTTAGAAAGAAGATGAAGTAATGAATTTATCCAATTAATATAAAAACATAATTTGTTTGTAGATTCTCACTGCCATATCAATTTCCCCGAGCTCGCGGCCGACCTTAACGGCGTGATGGCGGCGATGCAGTCGAACGCCGTGACCCACGCATTGTGCGTTTCGGTCAATCTCGAAACCTTTCCCCAGGTCCTGTCCATCGCCGAGCGCTTTTCCAACGTCTTTGCCTCGGTCGGGGTACACCCGGACGATCAGGGCGGCGAAGAGCCCGACATCGGTCGCTTGCTCGTCTTGGCTGCACATCCCCAGGTCGTCGCAATCGGTGAAACGGGACTCGACTATTACCGGCTGGAAGGCGATCTGGAGTGGCAGCGGGAACGTTTCCGTATTCATATCCGGGCAGCCCGCGAGTCCGGAAAGCCGCTCATCATCCATACGCGGGAAGCGGCCGCCGACACGCTGCAAATCATGAAGGAAGAAAACGCGGCCGAATGCGGTGGCGTCATGCACTGTTTCACAGAGACCCAGGATGTTGCCGAGGCGGCCATGGAGATGAACTTCCACATATCCTTTTCCGGCATCTTGACGTTCAAGAATGCTCTCACGATCAAGGCGGTGGCGCGCGAGGTGCCGCTGGAACACATGCTGATCGAAACCGATTCGCCTTATCTGGCTCCCGCTCCTTACCGCGGCAGGACCAACCAACCGGCATATGTGCGATTTGTGGCCGAGGAAGTGGCACGCCTGAAAGGGATTTCGGTCGAAGCCGTGGGTGCGGCAACGACCGCCAATTTCTTCGCGTTGTTCAAGAAGGCGGCCTGAGTGCGCGGTTCTACCGGGCAGACATCGGCCGCGCAGCGACCGGGAACACGGCGCTAATTGCGACGGAGGTATGCTGCAGGGGGCATCCGAATCTGCGCATAGGCGCGTTGGACGAGTAACTACAGACGGCGGGCCTGATGGGGGCAATACGGGAATCTCGCGGCGGATCTCTCGTCTGGGAGGCGACTCGGATGCGGCAAAGTCCAGGGTCCTTTCCAGCAGGCGGCCCCCGAGGACTCTTGAATAGTACGCATAATGTATATTATGTTAAATAATGCGTAACTGTAGCCCAACTGTCGTTAGCAGGTTCGAGACCTTTACCCCTGCCCCAACTATTCCACCAATTTGCTGGTTCAAATCACCCGCGCAACAGGCTCAGGGAAGTCGTCCTTGGCCCATTGGGCCATCGGAAATCATCAGTGAGCCTGTATAAGGGGTACTGGGCACTCACCGGTTCCTGGTAGCTGCAGCGGAACCGGGACAAATCCCGTCGGGGTGGATCGATCCTGGTGTCGGCGGTAACGGCCGTGCGCCGCGTCACGAGCTCCTGGTTTGGCGCAGCCGTTCGAAACAGCACACGGCCGCAGCAGCAGCGACATTGAGTGATTCCACCTCGCGCGCCATCGGAATGTGAACCAATTGGGTTGCCAATCCGAGCCCATCTTCTCCCAATCCCCTGCCCTCGCTGCCGAAAATCATCGCCACGGGCCCGGTCAGATCGACCTCGAAGACCGACTTCTTTGCTCGCGGGCTGGTGGCGATGACTCTGCCCTTGAACCCCAACAATGCGACAGACAGATCCACGCGTTCATGGACCGGCAGCACGAATTGCGCACCCATTCCACCGCGCAACGATTTCGGCGACCAGGCATCTGCGCATCCCTTGGCGAGGTACGCAGAGGTGGCGCCCGCGGCTGCCGCAGTGCGCAGCAATCCACCCACGTTACCCGGATCCTGCACACCGTCGAGCACCACGCGAAAATCGTCCGGCGATTTTGTTTCAAGCCGCGGGATGTCCACAATCGCGGTCACGCCCTCCGGAGTTTCAACCCGGGTGATGTCTTCGAACAGATCGTCCGCGAGGAGAAAGACGCGAAGGGCATTGACGGCTTCGATGAGTTGTCGCACCTCCGGACGCCGTGCGCCTTGCTCGCTGACCAGCAAGGTTACTGTTTTCACCCCGAAGCGCGCGGCGTACGCGCCGATGAGTCGCGTGCCGTCGAGCAGCGTGCGGCCGCTCTTCGCGCGTTCGCGCGCCGACTCGGCCAGCTTGTGCGCCTGCTTGACGTGCGCATTCTGGCGCGAGGAGATGCGTTCCATTTGGAGTGATGTCGGTGCGCGAGCAGATGGTGCCCGGAGCCGGAATCGAACCGGCATGGGCTGTTAAGGCCCGAGGGATTTTAAGTCCCTTGTGTCTACCAATTTCACCATCCGGGCAGGCAGGTGCGCGACAAGGATAACGCGTAAAAGGAATTGGAGGCGGGGGTCGGAATCGAACCGGCGTACACGGCTTTGCAGGCCGCTGCATGACCACTCTGCCACCTAGCCGCGGCGGACATTAAACACGAAACCCCGGGACGAAGTCGCGGGGTTTCAGTGAAATCTGGAGCGGGAAACGAGGCTCGAACTCGCGACCTCAACCTTGGCAAGGTTGCGCTCTACCAACTGAGCTCTTCCCGCGGTCGGCGCCAATCAGGAGGCGTCATTGTAGGAACCGAGTGCGGGCTGTCAAGTTTGCCGGAAACCCTTCAGTTCCGGCCAGGCGGCGCGCAGGTAGGCCACCATCGACCACAAAGTCAGCACGGCCGCCAGGATCGTCAGCGCGAGGCCGAAGCGATAGATCGGAAGCGTCAACAGGTCCTGCTGGAACAGCATCATCGACAGGCCGGTGATCTGCACGATGGTCTTCAACTTGGCGACGCCCGAAACGCGCATCTTGTGGCGCGCGCCGATTTCCGCCATCCATTCGCGCAGCGCAGAAATCGCGATCTCGCGGCCGATGATCACCGCCGCCGTCAGCGTGACGTACCAGACCGGATTCTTGCTGACGATCAGCACCAGCGCCGTCACGACGATCAGCTTGTCGGCGACCGGATCCAGGAAGGCACCCAGGCGCGAAAC
>JAXIOX010000192.1:0-5629 GCA_045403275.1 Burkholderiales bacterium
TCGATGCCGAGTCGAAGTCGCGCATACCGGTTCTCAATCCGCACGACAACTCGATCATCACCGAGGTTGCCGAGGCGCAGAAAGCCGATATCGATCGCGCTGTCGAGGCGGCGCGCAAGGCTTTCCCCGCCTGGTCGAAAATGGCCGCCGCGGATCGTGGCCGCCTGCTGCTGAAACTGGCCGAGGCGATCGAGGCGAACGCGGACGAACTGGCTAAGCTTGAATCGCTCGATACCGGCCATCCGCTGCGCGATACCCGCGGCTTGGACGTGGTGCGCACCGCGGTGACGTTCCGCTACTTTGGCGGCATGGCCGACAAGTTCCGGGGCAGCGTGGTGCCGGTCGAGCAGGGGTTTCTCAATTACGTTTTGCGTGAACCGGTCGGTGTCGTCGGCCAGATCGTGCCGTGGAACTTCCCGCTGATGTTCACCAGTTGGAAGATGGGTCCGGCGCTTGCGGCGGGCAACACGGTGGTGATGAAACCCGCCGAACTGACGCCGCTCTCCACCCTTAGAGTCGCTGAACTGGCGCGCGAAGTCGGCTTCCCCAAAGGGGTGATGAACATCGTGCCGGGCTACGGCAACATTGCCGGCCAGTACCTTGCAGAGCACGCGGGCGTGGACAAGATCGCCTTCACCGGCTCGACCGCGGTGGGCCGCAAGATCGTGCAGGCTTCCAGCGGCAACCTCAAGCGGGTGCAGCTCGAACTGGGCGGCAAAGGCGCCAACATCGTCTTCGACGACGCGTTCATGCCGGCGGCCATCAACGGCTCGGCGTTCGCAATCTTCCACAACCAGGGACAGGCCTGCATTGCCGGTTCGAGGCTGATCCTCCACGAAAAGATCGCCGAACAGTTTCTCGAAGGATTTCTCAAGCTGGCGCGCTCGATCAGGCTCGGCGATCCGATGAATGCCGACACCGAGATGGGGCCGCTCACCTCGCAGATGCACCGCGACCGCGTGCTCGCCTACGTGAAAGTGGCGAAGGAACAGGGAGGCGAAATCCTGCTGGGCGGCAAGCCACCGGCGCGCGACGATCTCGCTAAAGGCTGCTACGTCGAACCGACCGTGGTGCGTGCCAAGCCCACCGACCGGGTGTCGCAGGAGGAAGTGTTCGGCCCGTTTGTCACCGTCACCACTTTCCGTGACGACGAGGAAGTGCTGGCCATCGCCAACGGCACGGATTACGGCCTGGGTGGCGGGCTGTGGACCACCAACCTGCAGCGCGCGCATCGCACCGCGGCGGCCATGCGCAGCGGCATGGTCTGGATCAATTGCTACAAGCGGGTGAATCCCGGCTCGCCGTTCGGCGGCATCGGCAGGTCGGGTTACGGGCGCGAGATGGGTTTCGAGGCGATGCACGATTACACCGAGGCGAAATCCGTGTGGGTCAACGTCGACGCCAGGATCCCTCCCTACTATCCCCGCTAAATTTAAACCTCACCGCAGAGGCGCAACGGCGCAAAGGAAACGCGAAGGAATACAAGATGTGTTCTCCTTCACGTTATCTTTGCTCTCAGCATACGTGACCAAGATGAAGTGAGTATCCAATACCAACGTGCTTTTTCTATCATTTGTTTTGCTTTTCTTTGCGTTTCCTTTGCGTCTTTGCGCCTTTGCGGTTATTGGGATTCATTCATGATCAACAAGATTGTTTCTTCAGTTGCGGAAGCGGTGGCCGGCATCAACGACGGCGCCACTGTGATGATCGGCGGGTTCGGCCCGGCAGGCCTGCCGGCGGAACTCATCGATGCGCTGATCGCCCAGGGCGCGAAGGAGCTGACCATCGTCAACAACAACGCCGGCAACGACGAGACCGGACTCGCGGCGCTGCTCAAGGCGCGGCGGGTGCGAAAGATCATCTGCTCTTTCCCGCGCCAGGTGGATTCGCAGGTGTTCGATGGGCTCTACCGCGCCGGCGACATCGAACTGGAACTGGTGCCGCAGGGCAATCTTGCGGAGCGCATCCGCGCGGCGGGCGCGGGCATCGGTGGCTTCTTTACGCCCACCGCCTACGGCACTGATCTCGCCAAAGGCAAGGAGACGCGCCTCATAAACGGCCGCGGCTACGTCCTCGAGTTTCCGATCCACGCCCATTTCGCGCTGATAAAGGCCGAACGCGGCGACCGCTGGGGCAACCTGGTGTATCGCAAGACCGCGCGCAATTTCGGCCCGATCATGGCAACGGCCGCCAGGTGCACCGTCGTGCAGGTCCATGAGATCGTCGAACTCGGCGCGCTCGATCCGGAAGCGATCGTTACGCCGGGAATCTTCGTCAAGCGCGTGGTGCGGGTGGAACGCTCCGCGGCCGGCTCGGATGCCGGTGTCCAGGCGGCCTAACAGGTTGCTTAAATTCCCGGAAAACGACGAGAGTACGGATAGATAACCCGGAGAACGAACCACCAAGGCACCAAAACACCAAGGTGTGCAAAAACAGATCTGATGTCAGGTTTTCTTGGTGTCTTGGTGGTAAGGATTGGTTTGCAGTCGAGGTTTTCAAAGGTCTGAAAATCTGACGAGAACAGGAGCACGGCATGAACAAGCTCAATCGTGACCAGATGGCGGCGCGGGTGGCGCGCGACATTCCCGAATGCGCCGTGGTCAACCTTGGCATCGGGCTGCCGACGCTGGTTGCCAACCATTTGCCCAGGGACCGCGAGATCCTGCTGCACAGCGAGAACGGGGTGCTCGGAATGGGTCCGGCGCCGGCGGCAGGCGAAGAGGACTACGATCTGATCAATGCCGGAAAGCAACCGGTGACGCTGTTGCGCGGCGGTTCGTTTTTTCATCATGCCGACTCCTTCGGGATGATGCGCGGCGGGCATCTGGATTTCTGCGTGCTCGGCGCCTTCCAGGTATCGGCCTGCGGCGATCTCGCCAACTGGCACACCGGAGCGCCGGATGCGATACCGGCGGTGGGCGGCGCAATGGACCTGGCGATCGGCGCCAAGCAGGTGTTCGTGATGATGGAACACCTCACCAAGCAGGGGGAAAGCAAGATCGTCGAGCATTGCTCGTATCCACTGACCGGAGTCGGGTGCGTGAACCGCATCTACACCGATCTCGCGGTGATCGACGTGACGCCGCAAGGGCTGCGCGTGCTCGAGATCGTCGAGGGGCTGAGCTTCGACGAGCTGGTCAGGCTCAGCGGCGTCCCGATGCGGCGCGCGCAGGCAAAGGCTTACGCGTGAGAGCGTTCGTCTACAACAGCCTGCCCTCGCGCGTAGTGTTCGGGCGCGGTGCGCTGGAGAAGCTGGGTGCGGAAATCGAGCGCCTGGGCGCGAAGCGCGCACTGGTGCTGTGCACGCCGGAACAGCGTGCTTCGGCGGAAGACGTTGCAAGGCGCCTGGGCGCGCGCTCAGCGGGTGTGTACGACAAGGCGGTGATGCACGTGCCGATCGAAACCGCCGAAGCCGCGCGCGCGGTGGCGAAGGACCTGAATGCCGATTGCTGCGTGGCGGTGGGCGGCGGATCGACCATCGGCCTGGGCAAGGCGATCGCGCTGACCTCCGCACTGCCGATCCTGGCGATCCCGACGACCTTCGCCGGTTCGGAAATGACGCCGATCTACGGCATCACCGCGCAGGGGCAGAAGAAGACCGGTCGCGATGTCCGCGTACTGCCCAAGACGGTGATATACGATCCGCAGCTGACCATGACGTTGCCGGCCAAGATCGCCGGTCCGAGCGGCATGAACGCGATCGCGCATTGCGTCGAGGCGCTGTACGCCGAGGACGCCAACCCGATCACTTCGCTGATGGCGGAGGAGGGCATCCGTGCGTTGGCGCGTAGCCTGCCGAAAGTGGTGAGCGATCCGACCGATCTCGAGGCGCGTGCGGAAGCGCTGTACGGCGCGTGGCTGGCGGGCGCTTGCCTGGGCAACGTCGGCATGGCGATCCACCACAAACTCTGTCACACGCTGGGCGGAAGCTACAACCTGCCGCACGCCGAGACGCACACGGTCATCCTGCCGCATGCGGTTCGGTACAACCGCGACGCCGCAAAGGATGCGATGGCGCGGATTTCGCGGGCGCTTGGCGGGAATGAAGCCGCGGATGCCGATCCCGCCGACGGACTCTACGACCTGGCACGCAAGATCGGTGCGCCGCTGTCGCTGAAAGATATCGGCATGAAAGCCGACGCGCTCGACGCCGCCGCGCGGCTCGCCACTCAGAACCCTTACTACAACCCGCGGCCGATCGAGTACGCGGCGATCCGTCAACTTTTGCAGAACGCCTGGGAAGGTCGAAGGCCGGGCTGATCCACTTTTCTTCACACCGTCACCCACATAACCAGAGGAGGAGCAGTCATGAAAAGCAATCGATTCCAGCGCCGTCGCGCGCTGATGCAGGCCGGCGGCACGCTCGTCGGCGCCGCAGCACTGGGCATGCCGTCGCTGGTGTTCGCGCAGGCCAAGACCATCAAACTTGGCTTCGTGTCGCCGCAGACCGGCCCGCTCGCGCCTTTCGGCGAGGCCGACAAGTTCATCATCGAGCAGATGAACAAGCTGTTTGCCGGCGGCGTCGACCTCGGCGGCAAGAAGGTCGCGGTGCAGATCATCCAGAAGGACAGCCAATCCAACCCGAACCGCGCCGGCGAAGTCGCGAACGACCTCATACTCAAAGAGAAGGTCGACCTGATGCTGGTGTCGTCGACACCGGAGACCACGAACCCGGTATCCGACGCCTCCGAGCTGAACGAAATCCCCTGCATTTCCACCGTGGCGCCGTGGCAGCCGTGGTTCTTCGGCCGCAAAGGCGACCCTGCCAAGGGATTCAACTGGACCTATCACGTATTCTGGGGACTCGAGGACGTGATCGCCAATTTCCTGGCGGGCTGGAAGTCGGTTCAAACCAACAAGAAAGTCGGCGGCCTGTTCCCGAACGACGGCGACGGCAATGCCTGGGGCGACAAGGAACGGGGATTCCCGGGACCGCTGGGGAAGGAAGGTTTCACGCTGCTCGATCCGGGCCGCTTCCAGAACATGAACAACGATTTCTCGGCGCAGATCGCAGCCTTCAAGAAAGGCGGCGTCGAGATCGTCACCGGCGTGGTGATTCCTCCGGACGCCAAGACTTTCCTGACGCAGGCCAGGCAGCAGGGTTTCAAGCCGAAGGTGGTGACGCTTGGCAAGGCGCTGCTGTTCCCCGCCGCGATCGAGGCGCTGGGCGATCTCGGCGACGGCCTGTCAACCGAAGTGTGGTGGTCGCCGTCGCATCCGTTCGCCTCATCGCTGACCAAGCAAAGCGCGAAGCAACTTGCCGATTTCTACGAGTCCACGTCCAAGAAACAGTGGACCCAGCCGATCGGCTTCGCCCACGCGCTGTTCGAAGTGGCGGTGGATGCGCTGAAGCGCACCAAGGACCTCGGCAGCCATGCGTCGATCCGCGACGCCGTCGCCGCCACCAACCTCAAGACCGTGGTGGGCGACGTGAAGTGGGGCGGCGGCGGTCCGTTCAAGAACGTCAGCAAGACCCCGCTGGTGCTCGGGCAATGGGTCAAGGGCAAGAATTACAAATACGAGTTGGTCATCGTCAACAACTCGCAAATGCCCAGCATTCCTGCGGGCGGCAAGCTCAAGTTGATGTAAGCGACCCCCTCTCCCCGCCCTCTCCCGCATGGGGAGAGGG
>JAXIOX010000017.1:0-2588 GCA_045403275.1 Burkholderiales bacterium
CCGATTCACCATATGCAGACTCCCAGGATCAGCGTCAGGATCAGGCTCATACCGAGCACGACCCAGCTTGTGGCGCGCGCCTGCTTCAGATCGCCCAAAACCTGCACGTCGAGCAGCAGCAAGCGCAGCCCGGCGAAAAAATGATGCAGGAATGCCCACAGCATCCCGATCAGGAACAGCTTGACGAACCAATGGTCTGCGAGCGAGCGAAAACGCACATAACTTTCCGGCGACGACAGGCTTTCCTGCAGCAGATAGAGCAAAACCCAGGCGAACAGGAACAGTGCGGCGCCGCTGATGCGGTGGAGTATCGAGATGACGGCCGGCACCGGCTGCCGGATCCTGGCGAGGTCGAGGTATTTCGGGCGTTGGCTGGCAATCATCAGTGAGTCCTGGCGGGCCAGAAGCGCAGCTGGGAGCGGGCGCCGGCGGCTAGACGATGCGGTTGCGGTAATGGTGCTCCCGGGTGTTGCAGAAACTGCGGCGAAGCTCGACCGGCTTGTCCGCGTATGTATAGGCTACGCGCTCGATGGTCAATAATGGCGCGCCTTTGGCGACCCCGAGGTGCCTGGCAGCCGCCCCTTCCCCCGCAATGGCCTTGAGCTGCTCATCGACGTGCAGGATGCGAACTTCGAACTCGGATTCGTACATGCTGTAGAGCATGCAGTTGTGGCGCTCGATGGTTTCTACCGTCAGTCCCTTGAATTGGGTCGCGGGCAGGCGGACTTCCTCGTACACCGCATTCTTGCCGGAGATCGCGAGAACGCGTGTAATCAGGAATGCGCCGGCGCCGGACGCAAGATCGAGTCTCCTCGCGGAGGCGCTGTCCAGTTTGAGCTTGCGGCAGCCAAGCAAGATCGCAGTGAGTGAAACGAGGGCACCGCGGTCCGGCGATATGCTCAGGTAGGGAAAACGGCTGCGCTCCTCGGAATGGGAAGCGACAAAAGTGCCTTTGCCCTGCTGGCGCACCAGCAAGTTCTCGCCGGCAAGTTCACCTATGGCCTTGCGTACCGTGCCCTGGCTGACGCTGAAACGGCCGGCCAGCTCGATTTCACTCGGTATCAGTTCGCCCGGACGCCATTCTCCCGTTACCAGGCTTTGGGTGATCAAACTCTTGATCTGCCGGTAAAGCGGTTGAAAGGCGGGCGCGTTGGCGGCGGGCTTCATGTAGCCACGCGTTTTTAGCACGATTTTCCTTGATCCGTCCACGAGAACAGATGTCTTTTATATGATATAAGACTTGTTTGACACTGTCCAATCCGAATCGCTATGATGCAGGCCAAAAATAAGCCGGCTGGACGCCTGACCGAGGATCAGCCCGGGCCTGCCGGGTCTGTTCGTCAGGTGACGTTAAAAGTCTGATTTGTTTGAAAGAAGCCCCACCACATGCAGGAGCTCCAAACCATGAAATCGCCTCTCCGAGTCGCGGTTACCGGTGCCGCCGGACAGATCGGTTACAGCCTCCTGTTCCGCATCGTCAGCGGGGAAATGCTGGGCACGGACCAACCGGTCATCCTGCAGATGCTCGAGATCCCGGACGAGAAGGCGCAAGCGGCGCTGAAGGGGGTGATGATGGAATTGGAGGACTGCGCTTTGCCGTTGCTGGCCGGCATGATCGCGGCCTCCGATCCGAAAGTCGCATTCAAGAGCGCCGACGTGGCGCTGCTGGTGGGCGCCCGGCCCCGTTCCAAGGGCATGGAACGCAAGGACCTGCTGGAAGCCAATGGCGCGATCTTCACCGGACAGGGCCGCGCTTTGAACGACGTGGCCAGCCGCAATGTCAAAGTGCTGGTGGTCGGCAACCCGGCCAATACCAACGCCTGCATCGCGATGAATAGCGCGCCGAATCTGCCGCGCGAAAACTTTACCGCGATGCTGCGTCTGGACCACAATCGCGCGCTGTCGCAGCTTGCAGCGAAGACCGGCAAGGCGGTCGGTTCGATCGAAAAAATGATCGTATGGGGAAACCACTCCCCTACCATGTACCCAGACTATCGCTTCGCCACCATCGGCGGCCAGCCGGCTCCCAAAGTTGTCAATGATGAGCAGTGGTACCGCAACGTCTTCATTCCGACCGTTGGCAAGCGCGGCGCCGCAATCATCGAGGCGCGCGGGCTTTCCTCCGCCGCCTCGGCTGCCAATGCCGCGATCGACCACGTGCGCGACTGGTTGCTCGGCACCAAGGGCAAGTGGGTCACCATGGGCATCCCCTCCGACGGTTCCTACGGCATTCCCGAGGGCACAATCTACGGTTTCCCGGTGACCTGTTCCACGGGCAGGTATCAGCTGATCAAGGGTCTGGAGATCGACGAGTTCAGCCGCAGCAAGATGGACGCCACGCTCAAAGAGCTGGAAGAAGAGCGCGACGCGATCAAGCACCTCCTCAAATGACCCCGCTGGCGGCACGCCGTCGATGACGCATCCGGAAAAAGATCTGTTCGAGGGCGGGCGTTCTTCAACTGAAAACTCCTACCACAGAGGACGCGAAGGACGCAGAGGAAAACAAAAGACGAGGAAAGACGAATTGCGGATAGACGCGATGTGACTGTTCGTGATCCTCAGCCGCCAATTTCGACTTTGTGGGAGCA
>JAXIOX010000025.1:0-5572 GCA_045403275.1 Burkholderiales bacterium
TGACCGGCCCCTCCGGATCGGGAAAGTCCACCACTCTGGCGGCGATGATCAACGACATCAACGAAACTGAGTACGGCCACATCCTGACCGTCGAAGACCCGATCGAGTTCGTACACGAGAGCAAGTCATGCCTGATCAACCAGCGCGAAGTCGGGCCGCACACGCTGTCGTTCAACAATGCGCTGCGAAGCTCGTTACGCGAGGACCCGGACATCATCCTGGTGGGCGAGATGCGCGACCTGGAAACCATCCGGCTGGCGCTGACCGCGGCCGAAACCGGCCACCTGGTATTCGCCACGCTGCATACCAGCTCGGCCGCAAAGACCATCGACCGGGTCATCGACGTCTTCCCGGCGGCGGAAAAGGAAATGGTGCGGGCGATGCTCTCGGAATCGCTGCGCGCCGTGATCTCGCAGACGCTGTGCAAAACCAAGGACGGGGGAGGCCGCGTGGCCGCGCACGAAATCATGATCGGCACTCCGGCAATCCGCAACCTGATCCGCGAGTCCAAGGTGGCGCAAATGTACTCGGCCATTCAGACCGGCCAGAATCTGGGCATGCAGACGCTCGACCAGAACCTCATGGAAATGGTGAGGAAAAACCTCATTTCGAAGGAAGAGGCACGCACCAAAGCGGCCAACAAGGACCCTTTCCTCTGAGCGCACCGTGCGGCGACTCTGAAAATCCTGTCAGGAGCATTCGATGGAAAAAGACCAGGCCGTTAAATTCATACATGAACTGCTGAGGGGGATGGTGGCCAAAAGGGCATCGGACCTTTTCATAACCGCGGGTTTCCCGCCGGCGTTCAAGGTCGACGGCAAGATGACGCCGGTGTCGAACCAGAGCCTGACCCCACAGCACACCCAGGAACTGGCCCGCTCGCTGATGAACGACAAACAGGCGCAGGAGTTCGAAGCCACCAAGGAGTGCAATTTCGCGATCAACCCGCCCAGGATCGGACGCTTTCGCGTGAACGCTTTCGTGCAGCAGCAACGCGTGGGCATCGTGTTGCGGACCATCACCACGACCATCCCTAAATTCGAGGACCTCGGCCTGCCCACAGTGCTGAAGGACGTGGCGATGACCAAGCGCGGCCTGGTGATCTTCGTCGGCGGCACCGGCTGCGGCAAATCCACGTCGATGGCGGCGATGATCGGCTACCGCAACGAGAACAGCTATGGTCACATCATCACCATCGAAGACCCGATCGAGTTCGTGCATGACCACAAGAACTGCCTGATCACCCAGCGGGAAGTCGGGGTCGACACCGACTCCTGGGAAACGGCGCTGAAGAACACGCTGCGGCAGGCGCCGGACGTGATCCTGATCGGCGAAATCCGCGAGCGCGAAACCATGGAGCATGCCATCGCCTTCGCCGAAACCGGACACCTGTGCATGGGTACTCTGCACGCCAACAGCTCCAACCAGGCGCTCGACCGCATCATCAACTTCTTCCCGGAGGAACGCCGCGCCCAGTTGTTGATGGACCTGTCGCTGAACCTCAAGGGGCTGGTCTCGCAGCGGCTGATTCCGCTCAAGGGCACCAAGGGCCGCGCCGCGGCGGTCGAGATCCTGCTCAACACTCCGCTGATTTCCGACCTCATATTCAAGGGCGAAGTGCACGAGATCAAGGAGATCATGAAGAAGTCGAGGGAACTGGGCATGCAGACCTTCGACCAGTCGCTGTTCGACCTCTATGAGGCTGGAAAAATCAGCTACGAGGACGCGATTCGCAACGCCGACTCGATGAACGAACTGCGGCTGCAGATCAAATTGCACGGCAGGGAAGCCCACGAACGCGACCTCACCACTGGAGTGGATCACCTGAATATAGTGTAAGGATGAAGTAGGAAGGATGAAGGCGGAACAACAGGGATGAGGGATGGTGGATGAGGGATGAGGTGTCGATGCCCGCGTTCGCGTTCGGTTTTGCTTCATCCTTCCGCCTTCCGCCTTCATCCTTGTTTCTCATCCTTCATCCCTCATCCTTCTTCCTTGTCCTTCGCATCGCGCCCGCGACCATGAGAAATTCGTACAGCCGACATTCCAGCGGGCCGTTGTAAAGCGGCGTGCGCTTCGACGGCGACAGCCCGATCAGCTTGGGCAGGCGCAGGTCGGCGGTGAACAGATAGGCGCGCCAGCCGGCAAACTTCTTTTTGAGCACGTTCCCCAACTGCGGATAGAACGCAGCCAGTTTCTCCAGCTCGCCCAGGCGCACCCCGTAAGGCGGATTGGTCACCAGCACGCCTTCGGCGGCCGGCGCCGAGATTTCCAGCACATTGGCCTGCTTGAGGATGACGGCATCGGCCAGTCCCGCTGCAGCCAGGTTCTCGCGCGCAAGCTTGAGCGCGTCCCCGGAAAGATCGCTGGCGAAGATCGGAGCCCCGGCGTCATTGCTGATGCGCGCTTCAGCTTCGTCCCTGATGCGGGCCCACTCTGCAGTATCGAAGTTGCGCAGGTTTTCGAAAGCGAATCTGCGATGGCGCCCGGCCGGAATGCCACGCGCGATCTGCGCCGCTTCAATCAGAAGCGTGCCGCTGCCGCACATCGGATCGAGCAGCGGCGTGCCCGGCGTCCACGCGGTGAGCTTCAGAATTCCGGCGGCGAGGTTCTCGCGCAGCGGCGCTATGCCCGCAATCTGCCTCGAACCGCGCTTGAACAGCGGCTCGCCCGAGGTATCGAGATAAATCGTGAACCGCTCCGCGTCGAGAAAAGCATGTATGCGCACGTCTGGCTGCGTGGTGTCCACGCTGGGACGATTGCCCGTTTGCGCGCGGAACTTGTCGCAGGCCGCGTCCTTGATCCGCAGCGTGATGAATTCCAGGCTCTTGAGCGGGCTCGCGACCGCCGCGACATTCACCCGGATTTTGAGTCCGGGATCGAACAGGCGCTGCCAGTCGAGGGCGTACACGCCGCGGTAGACGTCTTCCTCATCGCGGTAGCGGCCGGAGCCGATCTCCCACAGCACCCGGCTGGCGATGCGGCTATGAAGGTTCGCGCAATAAGCGAGCGGCAGCGTTCCGCCGAAGCTCACTCCGCCTTCCACCATGCCCACGTCCACCGCTCCCAGTTCGCCGAGTTCGGCAGCCAGCAATGCCTCAAGCCCACGGGGACAGGGGGCGAAGAATCGTTCTTGCTTCAAGAAGAATTACCCAATAAACACCTCACCGCAAAGGCGCAAAGACGCAAAGACGCAAAGGAAACCCGGACAACGAGAAAGAGCGTTTCATATCGCTCGATACCTGAATAGCCGATACTTACGAAGAGAGCGGCTTCTGCACATCGCAGGTTTTCCCAGTCTATTTTTCTGCTTTTCTTTGCGTTCTTTGCGTCTTTGCGGTGAAAATTTCGAGTTCTAGAAACTCAGAAAGACTTCGAATTCGATACGCTTCCAGGGATCTCTGTGCTTGTTCAAGCGCACGATGCGCGCTTGCAGCCGGTTGCCCCGGTCGAGCTGGCGCGCCACCGTTTCATTCTCCTTGCGCGGCACGTAGCCGAGCTTGTGGCCGTTCCACTCGACTCTCACCGCCAGCGGGTCATGCGGATTGTCCGGCTCCCTGATCAGCGCGAGCGCATCGCCGACTTTCATCTGCCCCCACAGTTCCTTGCCCTGGTAGTACTGAAAGCCGGCAAGCGGGGAGTTCTGCACCAGGATGCGCGCGGTGACCTGCGCCGCCTGCAGCGGGCACGCGCACCATAAGGCCGCGATCAAGAGGCCGCGTGCCAGTGCGGTCATGGGCCTCAGAACGGCTGTAATTCCACCAGCAGCACGATGGCAACGAGCAGCACCACCGGGAGCTCATTGAGCCAGCGGTAGAACACGTGGCCGTGGTGGTTGCGGTCGCGCTTGAAGTCGAACATCAATTTTCCGCAATACACATGGTAGGCGACCAGCACCGCGACCAGCGCCAGCTTGGCAACCAGCCAACCGCCGTGAAAGCCATACCCCAGCCACAACCATGCGCCCGACAGCAGAGTCAAAACCGCGCCAGGCGTCATGATGCCGAAGAACAGCTTGCGCTCCATGATCTTGAAACGTTCGATGCTCGGCCGGTCCTCGCTCATTGCGTGATAGACGAACAGCCGCGGCAGGTAGAACAATCCTGCGAACCAGGTGACCAGGAAAACGATGTGCAGCGATTTGATCCAGAGCATTGCGAAATCGTGGTATGTCGGATGTCAGGAGGCCCAGCGCCGGTAGAACGCCCGCTTCACGCACTCTACCAGCAGCAGGTAAGTCAGGACCATTCCTGCGAGCAGCGCAAAGAAAAGCGCGGGCGGCGCGACGAAACCGAGGTGGGGTGCGAGCGCCGTAAACGGCAGTGCAACGGCGACGGCGACCACCGTCAGGGAGGTCGCCACCAATGCCGCGGCCGGCCGGCTCTCAAGCGGATTGCCGCGCGTGCGGATGACGAAAATGACCAGGACCTGCGTAGCCAGCGACTCGATGAACCAGCCGGTCTGGAACAGCGCCCGGCCGGCGTCGAACACCTTGAGCAGCAGGAAAAAAGTGAGGAAATCGAACAGCGAGCTCACCGGCCCCACCACCCACATGAAGCGGCGCACGAAATCCATGTCCCAGGCGCGCGGCCGGGCGAGGTCCGCGTCGTCCACCCGGTCCATCGGGATCGTCAGTTCGGAAAAGTCGTAAAGCAAGTTGTTCAGCAAGATCTGGGTCGGCAGCATCGGCAGGAACGGCAGGAACAGCGAGGCGGCCGCCATGCTGAACATGTTTCCGAAGTTCGAGCTGGTGCCCATCATGATGTACTTCATGACGTTGCCGAAGGTGCGCCGTCCCTCGACGACGCCCTCGTGCACGACCTTCAGGTCGTGGGCGAGCAGGATCATGTCCGCGGTTTCCCTTGCCACGTCGACTGCCGTATCCACCGACAGGCCGACGTCGGCGGATTGCAACGGAGGGGCGTCGTTAACGCCGTCACCAAGATAGCCGACCACCCTTCCGCGCGCTTTCAGCGCCAGGATGATGCGGTTTTTCTGTTGCGGGTTCACCCGGCAGAAAAGGTTGGCACTCTCGACAGCCGCCTGCAGGCCGCTGTCATCCAGTTCGGCGATCTGCGTGCCGCTGAGCACGCCCTGCACCTCGATGCCGAGCATGCGGCAGACGTGGCGGGTCACCCGCTCGCCGT
This sequence comes from Burkholderiales bacterium, assembly GCA_045403275.1. Taxonomy (GTDB): domain Bacteria; phylum Pseudomonadota; class Gammaproteobacteria; order Burkholderiales; family JACQAP01; genus JACQAP01. Next base: position 5,148 of record JAXIOX010000025.1, read on the forward strand.
CGCCGGTGACGATCTTCAGCGCGATGCCGTCGGCGGCGAGCATGCGCAACGCCTCGCGGGCGGACTCCTTCGGCGGGTCGAGGAAGGCGGCGAAGCCGCAGAAGGTCAGTCCGGTCTCGTCGTCCACTACCGCGTGCGGATGGTCGCGGCCGACCTCCTTTACCGCCACGCCGAGCACCCGAAAGCCCTCGTCGCCCAGCGTATCGAGCCGCTGCTTCAGGCGCGCGCGCGCGCTGAGGTCGAGGGGCGCCCGGCCGCCGCCGTCCTCGAAATCCACCGACAGTCTCAGTATTTCCTCGGGTGCGCCCTTGACCACCAGGAAGCGGGCGGTACCGTCGTCGGCCAGGACCGAGATGCGGCGGCGCTCGAAGTCGAATGGCACTTCGTCGATCTTCTGCAGGCCGCTTAGGTCGATGTGGGTGTGC
>JAXIOX010000195.1:0-7906 GCA_045403275.1 Burkholderiales bacterium
TGCGGGGGCTGGGGCGCGCAATCAGGCCCTCGAGCAGCCGATTGTGGCGAAGCACGGTGAAAACCGTTTCGGCGACAAAAGCGCGGTCGTGGCTGCCAAGTTCGCGATTGGCGCTAAAAAAATTGCGCAGGACTGCGTCGGCCGGGTGCGTAAGCGGCAGCACCAGATCCACGGCGGCAGTGACCGCATTAACCAATGCCGCCGTGGGTTGCATCTATTGGTAATTGACGCTGGTGACGGTGGAGTCCACCACGGTGCCGTTCTTATCGACAATGCGAATCTTGACTGGAAGAAAGTGGTGGTCCACCGAAAGCCAGAATTCGAGGCCGCGCTTGTCATCGGCCTCCTGCACTTTCTGGAAGTGCAGAGTTTCCAGTTCGCCGAGCGGGGTCTTGAGCGTTTCCTTGCCGATGACCCGGTACAGGTAGTCGGCAAGACGCCTGCCGTCGGCGACAAATACCTTCATGCTTTCCTGTTTCGACTGCGCGAATGCGAAAGTGTAGGGCAGGCTGGTCGGATCGAAGGTGTTGGCGCTCAGCGGCACGGTTTCGATCTTGTCGCCGTCGGTGAGCTTGACCTGCCCGGCATCCCAGTCGAAATCGGCGGCGCGCCTGGGCTTGCGGCTGCTGTTCTCCTCGAAACGCAGCGGCCGCAGCCCGCTCGGCGTCAGCAACCCCCGGCTCTCGCGCCGGATGTTGAGTTTGTAGAAAAGCGCGGCCACCCCAACCGTCATGGTCTCGCTGATCACCGAGTACTTCTTGCCGTCGTGCTCGAGAAAATCGCGTCCTTTGCCCAGTTGCATCGAGCCGGAAGTCACTGCGAAGTCGATCTGCACTTTTTGCGGCGGCTGCGCGGCAGCGACCGGGCCTGCGATCATGAGCAGAGCAAGCAAAATGGCGTGTTTCATCGTTCTCAGGGGCAGACCAACGCGTCTGGAGTGCTGCGGCCCGCGCTCACTGTGACGCGGTTGCCTTCCAGCTTGAGCTTGCCGTCGAGGAACCAGCGGATTGCCTGGGGGTAGATGCGGTGTTCCTGCTCGAGCACGCGCGCAGCCAGACGTTCCTCGTTATCGCCGGACAGCACCGGTACCGCGGCTTGCGCGATGATTGGACCATGGTCGAGTTCGGAGGTCACGAAGTGGACCGTGCAGCCGTGAATTCTTACGCCCTCCTGCAACGCGCGCCGGTGCGTGTCCACGCCCGGAAACGCCGGAAGCAGGGATGGATGGATATTCATGATCCGGCCGCCGAAGCGCTTGAGGAAACCCTCGCCGAGGATGCGCATGAATCCCGCCAGCACCAGCAGGTCGGGACGGCAGAAATCCGCTTTATCTGCGAGCGCGGTATCAAAACTCGCGCGATCAGGGAACGCCCGGTGATCGATCACCGCAGTGTCCACGCCGAATTTGCGTGCGATGTCGACGCCCCTTGCCGCAGGGTTGTTGCTGATTACCGCGGCAACCTGCGCGTCGAGTTTTGCTTCCAGGATCGACTGCAGGTTGCTGCCACGGCCCGATATCAGGATAACGATGCGTTTCATCCGGTGTTTCTACACAACCACCGTCTGCGGTTCATCGCCGGTGCGGGAGCGGATCTCGCCGATGCGGAAAACGCTTTCTCCTCCGCGCTCGAGCGTTTGCTGCGCCCGCCCGGCATCATCTGCGGCAACGATTGCTACCATGCCGATGCCGCAATTGAACACACGGTGCATTTCCGACTCGGCGACATTGCCGTTTCTTTGAAGCCACTCGAACAATTGCGGCCGCGGCCACGCGCTCTTCGCCAGCACCGCCTTTACGTTCGACGGCAGCACGCGCGGCACGTTCTCCACCAGACCGCCGCCCGTGATGTGCGCAAGACCCTTGATGCGCACCGCGCGCAGCGCCGCGAGCACCGGCCGCACGTATATGCGCGTCGGTGCCAGCAACGCTTCTCCCAACGTCTTGCCGTCGAAATCGGATGACAGGTCCACACCGGAAGTCTCGACGATCTTTCGCACCAGTGAGTAACCGTTGGAATGTGCCCCGCTGCTGGCGAGTCCGAGAACCACGTCGCCCGCAACAATGCCGGCACCATCGATGATCCCCGATTTCTCGACTACGCCGACCGCGAAGCCGGCGAGGTCGTATTCGCCGGCCGGGTACATTCCCGGCATTTCCGCGGTCTCCCCGCCGATCAACGCGCAGCCGGCCTGTACGCAACCGGCAGCGATGCCCTTTACGACTTGCGTCGCGGTATTCACCGCAAGCTTGCCGCAGGCAAAGTAGTCGAGGAAAAAAAGCGGCTCGGCTCCCTGAACCAGGATGTCGTTGACGCTCATCGCCACCAGGTCGATGCCGATGGTGTCGTGGCGATTCAGGTGAAATGCGAGCTTGAGCTTGGTCCCAACGCCGTCGGTGCCGGAAACCAGCACCGGTTCCCGGTATCCCTTCGGTACCTCGAACAGCGCGCCGAAGCCGCCGATGCCGGCGAGCACGCCGTCTCGGAACGTGCGCCTTGCGAAGGGCTTGATGTTCTCGACCAGCTGGTCGCCGGCATCGATGTCCACCCCGGCGTCACCATAGGAAAGCGAAGCAGAGGAGGGTCGGTCGGTCTTCAAGTTGAGCTGACGGGTTCTTCGGGATAGAGTGGCGATCGAATTTCAGGGCCAATGCGGTGCCCGTAATCATTACCATGCCGGATCTGGCCATGCCTGGCGCGCCGCGAATTTTACTCCAAATGAACAGCATCTTCCGTGTGTGTTTTGCCTGGTACCTGGTGGCGGCGGTAGTCGCCGGGCTGCTCCTGTATCTGGTGGCGCGGCTTGCACCAGTGGGCGGTGAGCTTTGCCGGGCAGATCAACGGCGTGCTCGTGGAGTTCCTGCGCGGGCAGGTCGCTGTGATTCTTGTCATGTGCGTCTACTCTGTAGCTGGGCCATGGATCGCCGGTCTGGAGTTCTTGCTGCCGATCGGCATACTGTTCGCTTGCTGGTATTTGTCCCCTATCTCGGCGTGATGCTGGCGTTACCTGCAAGCGCGGCCTTGTTGGTGGGCTTGCGGCATCTGCGCGCGCGAATCCAGGCCAGCGATCTCTTTGAATCCTGATGAGGCAGCTGGCTCTCGCACTGGCCCCATCCCCAGTGCCGGCGTTCGACAATTTTTTCCCGGGGCGCAACGTCGAAGTCGTTTCCGCATTGCACTCGCTAGCCACGGGCGACTCCGCCGAGCACTTCATTTACCTCTGGGGGGAGCGCGGTTGCGGCCGCTCGCATTTGCTGCAGTCTGCCGTGGCGGCGGCTTCATCGCATGGGATCGTTGCCCGATATGTTGCGGCGGGCGAAACGCTGCCGGAACAGGATTCCGGAGTAGGAATGCTGGCAGTGGACGATGTCGAAAAACTGGATGCGCCGGCTCAGATCGCGTTCTTCAGGCTGTACAATTCTTTGCGTGAATGCCAGGGCGTCGTGCTGGCAGCCGGCAATGCGGCGCCGGCGCGGCTGCAACTCAGGGCTGACCTGCTGACCCGGCTCGGGTGGGGGCTGGTGTTCCAGGTGCATGCGCTTTCCGAGGACGACAAACGCATTGCGCTCAAACGCCACGCGGCCGCCCGCGCCTTTATTCTTCGCGACGAAATCGTCGAGTATCTGCTGCGCCACCTGAAACGCGATCTGCCCTCCCTGATGGCGGTGCTGGACGCGCTGGACCGCTACTCGCTGGAAACCAAGCGATCGATCACCTTGCCGCTGTTGCGCGAACTGTTGCAATCGGAGGGTGACAGAAATGGAAATCCGCCGCCTGGAATCTGACCGGTGAACGGGTGCGGATCTTCGGTCTCCACAGGCTTTTGAGGTATACTTTCAGCGCTTCCTCACGACCCCTCCTACCTGTTCGCAATTTCCCCATGCGGCCCGCTTTGTTCGATCTCGAAGACACGACGCGAAGCGGCTTGATTCGGCGCAGACTAACCTTCAGGTTATGTCGGAGCCACAATACGCGCCCGCACGAAGACCATGCGCCTCGCATTATTTGATCTGGAAAACACGACGCGAAGCGGCTTGTTTCGGCGCAGACTAACCTTCAGGTTATGTCGGAACCACAATACGCGCCCGCACGAAAACCATGCGCCTCGCATTATTTGATCTGGACAATACGCTTCTCGCCGGCGACAGCGACTTCGAGTGGGCGCAGTTCCTGATCGAAAAAGGTGCGCTCGACGGTGAGGTGCACGAGGCGCGCAATCAAAATTTCTACGAGGCTTACAAGGCCGGCACGCTCGACATCCATGAGTTTCTCAATTTTCAGCTCAAGCCGCTCTCGCGCCACCCGAGAAGGCAGCTCGATGATTGGCACGTCGAGTTCATGCACGTGAAGATCGCCCCGATCATCACCCAGAAAGCGCGTGATCTGGTGGAAAGCCACCACGAGGATGCGCGGGCCATCGTCACTGCGACGAACAGCTTCGTTACCTGGCCGATTGCGCGCGCGTTCGGCATCGAGAACCTGATCGCCACCGAGCCCGAGGAAGTGGACGGCGAGTTTACAGGCAGGGTAAAGGGAATGCCGGCCTTCCGCGAAGGCAAGGTGACGAGGCTCAAGAACTGGATGGCCGAACACGGCATTGCCTGGGACGCGCTCGAGGAGACCTGGTTTTACAGCGACTCGCTCAACGATCTGCCGCTGCTTTCGATCGTCAGCCACCCGGTCGCGGTGGATCCCGACGAGACCCTCAAGGAACACGCGCTCGAGCACGACTGGCGCGTCATCAGCCTGCGCTAAACGCCGCGGGCGGGGGGCCGCGCCGCCGACCCCCTCTAGTGTCCTGTTCCGCTGATTCGTGGGAAAACTCGCGAACCTTGGAAGCCGGTCCCATGATCTATTTGGCAGCAACCCGTCATCAATCGGAAAACCCGCGAAATCGGTGTCAGGCAAAGCGCGAGTCCTTGACAGTGGCGGGGGCCGGTGGAACGTGGAGCAGGGATCGCCGCAGAGCGGAAGAGGGGCCCCGAACGTTTTCTGTTCGGGGATCTGACCTCGGAGGCGATCGAGGGCGGCGGGCGATCCCTTGTGCGTCTGATCTCAGGTCGCATCCCCAACTGAAGTTGGGGCCCCTGCTCCGCCTCGACAGCCGCCCCGCTTGCGGGGATGCGACCGTGCAACCGGCCAATAGCGTGTCGATCACCGGCCTTACGCGTGTCTCCGCGGTCAGATCCCCAGAGGGGCCCCGCTTCCGCGCTCCGACACGCACGGCGAGGGGTCGTAACACGGCATGGCGCCGATTCTCGTCGGGTTTTCAGCCGCGAATCAGCCGAACAGGACACTATCTAACGGTCAAATCGCCTTGACGATGTCCTCAACGACCTTCTTGGCGTCTCCAAACACCATCATGGTCTTTTCCATGTAGAAAAGATCGTTGTCGAGGCCGGCGTAGCCTGCCGCCATGCTGCGCTTGACCACCAGCACCGTGCGCGCCTTGTACACTTCCAGAATGGGCATTCCGTATATTGGGCTGCCGGGCACGTTGGCGGCCGGATTGACCACGTCATTGGCGCCCAGGACCAGCACCACGTCGGTGGTCGCGAATTCGTTGTTGATCTCCTCCATCTCAAACACCTGGTCGTAGGGAATCTCCGCTTCCGCCAGCAGCACGTTCATGTGTCCGGGCATGCGTCCGGCGACCGGGTGGATGGCAAAACGGACTTTCACGCCCTTCGCGTGCAGCTTTTCCGCCATTTCTTTCACTGCATGCTGGGCGCGGGCCACCGCCAGTCCGTAACCCGGGACGATGATGACCGACTCGGTGTTGCCCATCAGGAAGGCCGCGTCCTCGGGGCTGCCGCTGCGATAAGTCTTGCGCGCCGCGTCGCCGGTCGCTGACACAGCATCGCCGCCGCCGAAGCCGCCCAGAATCACGTTGAAGAACGAGCGATTCATAGCCTTGCACATGATGTAGGACAGGATCGCGCCGGAGCTTCCCACCAGCGAGCCGGAAATGATCAGCATAGGGTTGTTGAGCGAAAAACCGATGCCGGCCGCCGCCCAGCCGGAATAGCTGTTGAGCATCGAGATCACCACCGGCATGTCTGCCCCGCCGATCGGGATGATGATCAGCACGCCGAGCACGAACGCGATCGCCGTCATGATCGCGAATGGCGTCCAGCTTTGATTGAACATGAAGGCGATGCCGAAAGCGATCATGACGACCGCCAGTGCCAGATTGAGCCAGTGCTGTCCGCCGAACACCACCGGGGCGCTGCGTATCCTGCCGGAGAGCTTGCCGAAGGCGATCACCGAGCCGCTGAAGGTTATGGCGCCGACGAAGGTGCCGATGAAAAGCTCCAGCCGGTTTCCGCGCGGAATCATGCCGTCCGCGGTCAGGATTCCGTAGGCGCCGGGATTGTGGACCGCGGCGAAGGCGATCAGCACCGCGGCCAGACCCACCAGCGAGTGCATCGCCGCCACCAGCTCCGGCATTGCCGTCATCTGGATGCGCCGCGCGACGACCGCGCCGACCGTGCCGCCCACCGCAATGCCGAGCACGATCAGCAACCAGTTCCGCGTGACCGACAGCGTGATGAGCACAGCGATCGCCATGCCGATGATGCCGAACAGATTGCCCCTGCGCGCTGTCAGCGGTGAAGACAGCCCCTTGAGGGACAGGACGAAAAACACCGACGCGACCAGGTATGCCAGCGCCACTTGATTTGCAGACATTCAAGTCTCCGAGACGGGTTCGATTCCGGCGGTTTCTCGTGGCTGCGACGTAACGCGCCCATGGCGCATCAGTCTCCGCCGCAAGCTCACTTAAGTTCGCCTGTCTTTCTTCTTGAACATTTCCAGCATGCGCTGGGTCACCAGGAATCCGCCGAAAACGTTGACGCTGGCGAGCACCACGGCGACGAAGCCGAGCACGGTGCCCCAGTCGATCGGTTGCGGTCCAGCGGCCAGCATGGCGCCGACGATGATGATGCCGGAGATGGCATTGGTCACCGACATGAGCGGCGTGTGCAGCGCCGGCGTCACGGTCCACACCACGTGATAGCCGACAACAATGGCCAGCACGAACACGGTCAGATGGCTAACAATCGGATCAACAGCTTCCATTTTCTTGTCTCCAGAAATTGAAGGGCGTGGAGCAAAGGGCACGCCGGCAAGACGTTTCGCATACTCGCCTCACGCCTCACGCCTCTCGCCTCACGCCTCTCGCCTCTCGCCTCACGCCTCTCGCCTCACGCCTTCTCGACCATTTCCCCGCCGATACATACCAGCGCACCGGCGATGATTTCGTCCTCGCGGTTCAGTGTCAGCTGCCCGCTCCTGGGGTCCAGCAACAGGTTGAGGAAGTTGAACACGTTGCGCGCGTACAGCGCGCTGGCATCCGCAGGCACCAGCGCCGGCAGATTGGCGATGCCGATGATTTGCACGCCGTGTTTGACCACGGTCTTGTCCAGTTCCGAGAGCGGGCAGTTGCCACCCTGTTCCACCGCCATGTCCACGATCACCGAGCCCGGCTTCATGGTCTTGACCATATCCTCGGTGACCAGCACCGGCGCCGGACGGCCGGGAATCAGTGCTGTGGTGATGACGATGTCCGCCTGCTTGATGCGTTCTGCGATCAGGGCCGCCTGGCGCTTCTTGTAGTCATCGCCCATCTCGCGCGCATATCCGCCCTGCCCCTTGGCCAGTTCCTTCTCGGCCTCGGTGAGCGGCACCTCGACGAATTTGGCGCCCAGCGACTCGACCTGCTCCTTGGTCTCGGGCCGCACGTCGGTGGCTTCCACCACTGCGCCCAGGCGCTTGGCTGTTGCGATCGCCTGCAGGCCCGCCACACCCACGCCCATGATCACCATCCGCGCCGCTTTGATGGTGCCGGCGGCGGTCATCATCATCGGCATCAGACGCTGGTAGGCATTCGCGGCCAGCATGACCGC
>JAXIOX010000052.1:0-6304 GCA_045403275.1 Burkholderiales bacterium
GCAAAGGCGTGCGGCGCGCGAGCCAGCTTTCCGTGCCGCTGGATCGTCCGGCTGCGGAGTTCTTCGAACAGGCGCACAAGCGCATAGCCAAGGACTGGCGCGGCTATCCTGCGCCACTGGCGATCGTTGCCTGCGTCGAAGCCGCCGTCAAACAGCCTTTTGCCAAAGGAATTGCATTCGAACGCCAGCAGTTCGAGAAACTGGTCAAGACCGACGAGTCGCGCGCGCTGCGACACTTATTCTTTGCCGAGCGCCAGGTAGCCAAGATTCCCGATGTGCCCGAGGACACGCCGGCGCGCGAGATCAAGTCCGCGGCGCTGATCGGTGCCGGCACGATGGGCGGCGGCATCGCGATGAACTTCGCCAATGCCGGCATTCCGGTAAAGGTGCTGGAGGTGAACCAGGAGGCGTTGGACAAGGGCCTGGCCATCGTGCGCAAGAATTACGCCGCTACTGTGTCCAAGGGCCGGTTGAGTCAGGAAGCCATGGACAAGCGCATGGGCCTGTTCAAGGGCGTGACCCGCTACGAAGAAATCAAGGATGCCGACATCGTGATCGAAGCCGTGTTCGAGGATATGGCTGTCAAGAAGCAAGTGTTCGAGAAGCTCGACAAGGCCGCCAAGCCGGGCGCCATCCTCGCCACCAATACATCGACGCTGGACGTCAACGAGATCGCTGCCGTGACGTCGCGGCCGCAGAACGTTCTGGGACTGCATTTCTTCAGTCCGGCCAACGTCATGAAGCTGCTGGAAGTGGTGCGCGCCGCGAAGACTTCGAAGGAAGCGCTGGCAACGGCAATGAAACTGTCCAAGATCATCAAGAAGGTCGGTGTGGTCGCCGGCGTCTGCGACGGCTTCATCGGCAACCGCATGCTGCACGGCTATTTCCGAGAGGCCGGCTTCCTGCTCGAGGAAGGCGCGCTCCCACAGCGGGTGGACAAGGTGATCGAGGATTTCGGCTTCGCCATGGGCCCTTTCCGCGTCGGTGACCTCGCCGGGCTCGATGTGGGCTGGTACATCCGTAAGCGCCAGGCCGCGACGCGCCCGCCGCACCTGCGCTATTCGAAGGTGGCGGACCAGATTTGCGAACTCGGGCGCTTCGGACAGAAAACCGGCGCCGGTTGGTACCGTTACGAGGCCGGCAATCGCACGCCGATTCCCGATCCTGCCGTCGAGGCGCTGATCGTGAAGGCCTCGAAGGAGGCGGGCATCAAGCGCCGCGAGATCTCCGACCACGAGATCCTCGAGCGCTGCATCTACGCGCTGGTCAACGAGGGCGCGAGAATCCTCGAAGAGGGAATCGCGCTGCGGGCATCAGACATCGACATCGTCTACATCTACGGTTACGGCTTCCCGCGCTATCGCGGTGGTCCGATGTTTTACGCCGACACCGTCGGCCTGGACAAGGTGTACGAAGCGGTACAGCGCTATCATTCTGCCCATGGCGAATTCTGGAAACCGGCTCCGCTGCTTGCGAAGCTCGCCGCCGAGGGCAAGAAGTTCAATAACTAAAACTTACACCAACACTTTCACCGCAAAGACGCAAAGAACGCGAAGGAAACCCGGACAAAAGGAAAAAACCGTCCATGTCGTTCGAAACCTCGATCGCCGATACTCGCGACAAAAGGCGCTCCCGTACATTGCAGGTTTTTTGCCGGCTATTTCTTCTGTTTTTCTTTGCGTCCTTTGCGTCTTTGCGGTGAGAAATTGATTTTGGAGACACTAAAATGACAGACGCAGTGATCGTTTCGACCGCGCGCACGCCGCTATGCAAAAGCTGGAAGGGCGCGCTCAACATGACCCACGGCGCCACCATGGGCGGGCACGTGGTGAAGGCGGCGCTGGAACGCGCGAAACTCGATCCCGCCGAAGTCGAGGACGTGATCATGGGCTGCGCCACCCCGGAAGGCGCGACCGGTCAGAACATCGCGCGCCAGATCGCGATCCGCGCCGGTATGCCGGTCACGGTCTCGGGCATGACGGTCAACCGTTTTTGTTCCTCGGGGTTGCAGACTGTGGCGTTGGCGTCCCAGCGCATCTTGACCGGTGAGGCGGAAATTTTTGTCGCCGGCGGCGTCGAATCGATTTCCTGCGTGCAGAACGAAATGAACAAGCACATGCTCGCCGAACCGTGGCTGACGCAGAACAAGCCGGAGATCTACTGGCCGATGCTGGCCACCGCGGAGACCGTCGCGAAGCGCTACAAGATCAGCCGCGAGGCGCAGGACCGTTACGGCGTCGACAGCCAGCTCAAAGCTGCCAAGGCGCGCACCGAGGGCAAGTTCAAAGACGAAATCGTGCCGATCGCGACGCGGATGAAGGTCGTAGACAAAAACACCGGCCAGGAGACGGTGAAGGAAGTCACCGCGGCCGAAGACGAAGGCATCCGGCCCGATACCAACTACCTGGGCGTGTCGCAGATCAAGCCGGCGATCGAGGGCGGAGTGATCGCCGCCGGCAATGCCAGCCAGTTTTCCGACGGTGCGTCGACGCAGGTGCTGATGAGCGACCGGATGGCGTCCAGGAAAGGCCTCAAGCCGATGGGCATTTTCCGCGGCTTCGCGGTCGCCGGCTGCGAGCCCGACGAGATGGGCATCGGCCCGGTATTCGCCGTTCCCAAGCTCCTGAAACAGACCGGGAAGAAAATCGAGGACATCGGCCTGTGGGAACTGAACGAGGCGTTCGCGGTACAGGTTATCTACTGTCGCGACAAGCTCGGCATCCCCAACGACCGGCTCAACGTCAACGGCGGCTCGATCGCGGTTGGACATCCGTACGGCGTGACCGGCAGCCGGCTGGTCGGCCACGCGCTGATCGAAGGCAGGCGCCGAGGGGTCAAGTACGTCGTGGTGACCATGTGCATCGGCGGCGGCATGGGCGCCGCCGGCCTGTTCGAAGTGGTCTAAGAAAGCCAGATCAAGTTCTTTCAACGCAAAGTACGCAAAGGAATTCAAGGACAAATTCGGTACGAGAAGAGTAGAACATTATGTCGGCGCGGCAATGTTCCTTGCACGCGAGAAACGCACAGTGTTCATATAGATTCATTCCCTTTGTTTGTTTCCCATTGCGTACCTTTGCGTCCTTTGCGTTGAACGCGTTTGCTTGAGGGAATTCATGCAATCGAAGCTGCTTAATCGCCGGGACCTCGAGTTCGTTCTCTACGAACTGCTGGACGTCGCGTCGCTGACCCGGCGGGCGCGCTTCGCCGAGCACTCGCGCGAGACCTTCGACGCCGCGCTGGAAACGGCGGCCCAGATCGCCGAGGAGAAATTCGCGCCGCACAACCGCAAGTCGGATCTCGACGAGCCGCGCTTCGAAGGCGGGCGCGTGCACATCATTCCCGAGGTAAAGGAGGCGCTCGACGCGTTCCGCGACGCCGGTTTCATCGCCGCGGCGCAGGATTTTGAGCTGGGCGGCATGCAACTACCCTGGACCGTGGCGCAGGCCTGTTTCTCCTGGTTCAACGCTGCCAATGTCTCGACCGCGGCATATCCCTTCCTGACGATCGCCAATGCCAACCTGATCCAAACCTTCGGTTCGGAGGCGCAGAAACAGCGGTACCTTCCGCCGCTGCTGGCGGGCCGCTTCTTCGGCACCATGTGCCTTTCGGAACCGCAGGCGGGCTCATCGCTTTCGGACATCCGCACCACGGCCTTGACGCAGCCGGACGGTTTTTACCGGATCGTCGGATCCAAGATGTGGATTTCCGGCGGGGAGCACGAACTGTCCGAGAACATCATTCACCTGGTTTTGGCGCGCATCAAGGACGCGCCCGCCGGCGTGAAAGGCATTTCGCTGTTCATCGTGCCCAAGTTCCGCGTCAGTGACGACGGCACGCTCGCGGCTCGCAACGACGTGGCGCTGGCGGGACTGAATCACAAGATGGGTTTCCGCGGCACCACTAATTGCGTGCTCAATTTCGGGGAGAAGGGCGGCGCCTACGCGGAGTTGATCGGCGAGCCCAACAAGGGGCTCTCATTCATGTTCCACATGATGAACGAAGCGCGCATCGGCGTCGGATTGGCTGCCACGGTATTGGGCTACACCGGCTATCTCCATGCGCTGGAGTATGCGCGCGAGCGGCCGCAGGGCAGACTGCCGGGCTCCAAGGATCCCAACCAGCCGCAGGTGAACATCATCGAGCACGCCGACGTAAGGCGCATGCTGCTGACGCAAAAGGCTTACGTCGAGGGCGCGTTCGCTCTCTGCCTGTACTGCGCCCGGCTGGTGGACGAGCAGCAAACTACGGACAACGAAAAGCAACGGCGCGAGGCAGGCCTGCTGCTGGACATTCTTACCCCGATTGCCAAGGCCTGGCCGTCACAGTACTGCGTCGATGCCAACAGCCTGGCGATTCAGGTGCACGGCGGTTACGGCTACACCCGCGAGTATCCGGTCGAACAGTTCTATCGCGACAACCGGCTCAACCCGATCCACGAAGGCACCAACGGCATCCAGGGGCTCGACCTGCTGGGGCGCAAGGCCGGCATGCAGGACGGCGCCGCGATCCAGTTGCTGGCGCGCGACATCCATGCGGTGATTCGTGAAGCGCTGGCCTGCGATTCGGAGGAATTGCGCCGTTGCGGTGCAGCGCTCAACGAAGCACTCGACCGCATGATGGAAGTCACGCGCAATCTCCTGTGCGTGACGGCGCGCGGCGAGCTCGACCTCGGGCTGGCGAATTCATCCGTGTACCTCGACATGGTCGGGCACACCGTGATCGCCTGGATCTGGCTCAGGCAGGCGATGGTTGCGGTGAAGAAAGTCGGCAAGGCGCAGGACACGGACCGGGATTTCTACCAGGGCAAGCTGCAGACCTGCGCCTGGTTTTTCCGCTGGGAACTGCCGAAGACCAGACACTGGCACGAGTTGCTGAACAATCTCGATCGCACCTGCCTCGAAATGCAGGATTCCTGGTTCTAGATAAACGCGTGGAACGCAAAGTACGCAAAGGTACGCGAAGGAAGACCAATACAATTCAAGGGTGAGAAAAAGAACAGGCAGGTTGCGCATCCAGCGATAATGGCCTCTCCGTGTGTATTCCGTTTATTTTCGTGCCGGTTTTGCTCTTGAATTCCTTTGCGTACCTTTGCGCTGCCGACACGGCGTTGGCGGAGCCATCCGGGGCGGGAGGCAGCGCTTCGGCGCGCTACCCGCAATCGGCCGACTCCGTCGGTAACGTGTCTGCGCGCCGCTTTGCGTTGAAAGATTTAGGGTTTATATATGAATGTGAAGAAGCTGTTTGACCTGAGCGGCAAGACTGCGGTGATCACCGGCGGCTCTCGCGGACTGGGACTGCAAATAGCCGAGGGCGCCCCGGACTCGTTAGCGGTACGCCCGATTGCGGGCAGGGGCGCATAGGGCTTCGGCGCGGAAACGCATCCTGGAACACCATAAGCAACGGAACACACTATGAGCGTAAAAAAACTACTGGATCTCACCGGAAAAACAGCTCTGATCACCGGCGGCTCTCGCGGGCTGGGACTGCAGATCGCCGAAGCCCTCGGCGAGATGGGTGCCAAAGTCGCCATCACCGCCCGCAAGGCTGGCGAGCTGGCCGAGGCGAAGGCGCATCTCAAGGGCCTGGGCGTAGAGGCGCTAACCGTCGTCAACGATCTGCAGGACACCGCATCGGTACAGCCGATGGTCGAGCAGGTGCTGAAGAGCCATGGCCAGATCGACATTCTGGTGAACAATGCCGGCGCGGCCTGGGGCGCGCCGGCCGAGGATCATCCGCTGGACGCCTGGAACAAGGTGATCAACCTGAATCTGACTGCGGTATTCCTGGTGAGCCAGGCCGTTGCCAGGCTCAGCATGATCCCGCGCAAGTACGGCCGCATCATCAACCTCGCCTCCATCGCCGGCCTGGTGGGTACCGATCCGCGCATGATGCCCACCATCGCTTACAACGCGAGCAAAGGCGGCGTGGTGAATTTCACGCGATCGCTGGCGGTGGAATGGGCGCATTACGGGATCACCGTGAACGCCATCGCACCGGGCGTATTCCCGTCGAAGATGTCGCAGGGGATGATCGACAAGGCCGAGAAGATCATCCTGGAAATCACGCCGATGAAAAGACTGGGCACGGATTTCGATCTGAAGGGCCTGGCGGTGCTGTTGGCTTCCAATGCGTCGGCTTTCATTACCGGCCAGATCGTCGCCGTCGATGGCGGACTGGTCGCGATGTAACGCCATGACGAAGGTGGCGACAGGCTTCGACATCCATGTGCCCTTCGTGGAGCACCTCGGTCTGCAGCTTCTCGAGAAGCGCAACGGTGTCGTGCGCATGCGTCTCGATTCCAGGC
>JAXIOX010000161.1:0-27689 GCA_045403275.1 Burkholderiales bacterium
GTCGAGCACCCCCCGGCGGGAGATCTCGACCGCGAGGTTCAAGGCGGTCTGGCCGCCCATGGTGGGCAGCAGCGCATTGGGGCGCTCGACGGCGATTATTTTTTCCAGCATCTGCCAGGTAATCGGCTCGATGTAGGTGACGTCCGCCATTTCCGGGTCGGTCATGATGGTCGCCGGATTGGAATTCACCAGGATGACGCGATACCCATCCTCGCGCAGCGCCTTGCAGGCCTGGGCGCCGGAGTAGTCGAACTCGCACGCCTGGCCGATGACGATGGGGCCGGCGCCGATGATCAGTACACTTTCGATGTCCGTACGCTTCGGCATTTCAATTCAACCGTTGCGGCTTGTGTTGTTCGATCATCTTCATGAAGCGATCAAACAGGTAGTCGACGTCGTGCGGACCGGGACTGGCTTCGGGATGGCCCTGAAAGCAAAATGCCGGCTTGTCGGTGCGTTCGAATCCCTGAAGGCTGCCGTCGAACAGCGACACGTGCGTGACCCGGACGTTCGCCGGCAGCGTGGTCGCGTCCACCGCGAAGCCGTGGTTCTGGCTGGTAATCATCACCCGCCCGCTGTCGAGGTCCTGCACCGGATGGTTGGCACCGTGATGACCGAATTTCATCTTGATCGTCTTTGCGCCGCTGGCCAGTCCCAGCAACTGGTGGCCGAGGCAGATGCCGAACACGGGAACTCCGGCGTCGAGAAACTTGCGGATGGCCTCGATCGCGTAATCGCAGGGCTCGGGATCGCCCGGACCGTTGGACAGAAAAATCCCGTCGGGCTTGAGCGCCAGCGCCTGATCCGCGGATGCCTGCGCCGGCAGGACGGTCACGCGGCAACCGCGGCTGGCCAGCTTGCGCAGAATGTTGTACTTGATGCCGTAGTCGTACGCCGCGACGTGATACTTGTGCGTAGTCTGGCTGCCATATCCCCGCCCCAGCGCCCATGCGGTCTGGTTCCATTCGTAGGATTTCGTGCAGCTCACCACCTTGGCCAGGTCCATGCCGGCCAACCCGGGAAAGGCGCGCGCTTCCTTCAGCGCAAACGTCTCGTCCACTTGACCGCCCATCAGGCAACCGTTTTGCGCGCCCATTTCGCGCAGTATCCGGGTGAGCCTGCGGGTATCGATGCCGGCGATCGCTGCAATGCCCTGCGCCTTAAGGTAATCGGACAGGTCCTGGCTACGGCGGAAGTTGCTGGCAACGACCGGCAGGTCCCGGATCACCAGCCCGGCGGCAAAGACCTTGCCGGATTCAATGTCTTCCGAATTGACGCCGGTGTTGCCGATATGCGGATACGTCAGAGTGACGATCTGCCGGCAATACGAGGGATCGGTGAGGATTTCCTGGTAGCCTGTGATCGCGGTGTTGAACACGACTTCGCCGGCGGTGTGGGTCTGCGCACCGATGGAAATGCCCCGGAATATCGTGCCGTCGGCGAGCACGAGAACGGCAGGCTGACGGTCGAGCACAGGCACGTAAGACTCCCGGGAAGCGCGGTTTGGAGGGGTACTCTACATATGCAAAGCGGGAGAGGCACGCGCCCCCCCCGCTTTCATTGTGAGCCCGCATTATAGAGGAAGGGACGGCGCGGTTCAACGCGCCGTCGGTGTTGCTACTTCAGGCCGAGAACATCCTGCATGTCAAACAAGCCGGTCTTCTTCGCGGCCAAGAAACGGGCTGCTTGGAGCGCGCCGAGCGCAAACGTGGCGCGGCTTGTGGCCCGGTGGGTGATCTCCACACGTTCGCCGACGCCGGCGAACAGCGCCGTATGGTCGCCGACGATGTCACCGCCGCGCACGGTGGCGAAGCCTATGGTGGCGGACTTGCGTTCGCCGGTTACGCCTTCACGGCCATAGACGGCGCAATCCGAGAGGTCGCGTCCAAGCGCCTGGGCAATGACTTCTCCCATGCGCAGCGCCGTGCCCGATGGCGCGTCCACCTTGTGACGGTGATGCGCCTCGATGATTTCGACGTCGTAACCTTGGTTCAGGACTTTCGCCGTCAACTCGAGCAGCCTGAAGGTCAGATTAACGCCGACGCTCATGTTGGGGGCCATTACCATGGCGACGTCCCGGGAAGCGGCGCTGATCAGCTTCTTCTGTTCCGGCGTGAATCCCGTGGTCCCGATCACCATGCGGATGCCACGGCTGCGGCAGATCTCGAGGTGTTTGAGCGTTGCCTCGGGCCGGGTGAAATCCACCAGCACGTCGCAGCCCGCAAGCGAGCGCTCGAGATCGGCCGAAATCTGCACGCCGCACGGCGACCCCAACAACTCGCCCGCGTCCTTTCCGAGAAACGGGCTGTCCAAACGCTCCAGGGCGGCCTTGAGCCGAAAGTCGCCGGCTTGCGCCAACGCCTCGATGAGCGCGCGGCCCATGCGGCCGGTACTGCCCGCGATTGCGATTCTCTGAGGTGTCATCGGAAGTCGGTGATTCGAACGCGGGACCCGCGGGTCCTGGCTCAGGGATTGGCGGTCTCTGTCGGCGCGCGCGATAGGTTTTCGGTGGCGACCACGTCGCCGTCGATGTACTTGAGCCTGTCGCCATCGAAGACCACGGTGATCTTGCGCTGCCGGCGCACCTCGCCCGCCTTGCCGGTCAGATACACGTAGTCCCAGCGGTTGGGATGAAACACGTCGGCGACCAGCGGCGTGCCGAGGATGAAGCGCACCTGCGAGCGCGTCATGTCGGGTTTGAGCTTCGCCACCATTTCCTGGTCCACGTAGTTTCCCTGCTGGATGTCGATCTTGTGGGGCGCCAGCATGCAACCGGCGAGCAGGACAGGCAGGAGCCAGAGTAAGCGCATGAAGTTAGCGGCGTCGTCCGGCGGCAACAGCGTCCGGACGCGGTATCCAAGTGGGTTGAAAGCCGCTATGATAATTCACCAACGCTTCCGTGTCAGTCCTGACATGACCACCCCTCACGATCTCAAGAACATCGGCCTGAAGGCGACGCTTCCGCGCCTGAAGATTCTCGACCTGTTCGAGAACAGCGACGTGCGCCACCTCACCGCCGAGGACGTCTACAAGATGCTGATGAAAGAGGGCATGGAGATCGGGTTGGCAACCATCTACCGTGTGCTCACCCAGTTCGAGCAGGCGGGCATCCTGATCCGTCACCATTTTGAATCCGGCAAGGCGGTTTTCGAACTCAACCAGGGCGGCCACCACGATCACCTGGTCTGCATCCAGTGCGGACGGGTCGAGGAATTCTACGATCCGGAAATCGAGCGACGCCAGGTCAAGATCGCCAAGGACCGCGGCTTCACCATCCACGAGCACTCGCTGCAGTTGTATGCCGACTGCATCAAGCCCGACTGTCCGAACCGCAACAAGCGCTGAAAGCGCGCAGCCGGCGAATTCCGGCCGCATTCCGGAACCGGCATCCGTCATGACGCACGCGCGGACACCGACGTTCGTTCAGGCCGCGGAATTTCATCGCAACGACACTTGGCAGGCTGTGTAAAAACTCGATGGCCGAACCAATTTCTTGCCACCAAGACACAAAAGGCACCAGGAAATAATGACAAAGTTTCTTGGTTCCCATTTGTATTCCTTGGTGTCTTGTTGTTTTTTGTGCCTTGGTGTTTAGTTTTCAGTTTTTCGCGCCGTACTCTCGGCGTTCTCTGGTAATTTCAACAACCTGTTAGGAGGCGACCATGGTGGCACTGGCGAACGAACCGCAGTCCATAGGCAGGGTGCTCGACAGCGGTTTCAAGTTGTTCATAAAGGCATTTACCGGCGTTCTTCCTCTGTCACTGGCAGCGGCTGCAGTGCTCGCAGTCCCGAACATCGCCAACGTTCTCATGGGCGATTCCGAACAGGCTGCGAGCCCGGTACCCGGCGCGACTGTTCTGGTGCTATTCCTGGTGGCGCTGCCCATCTACATGCTACTGATCGCCGCGGTGGTGTACCGGCTCGGCGCGGTGGCCGAAATGCACCAGGGGAGCGGCGGACAAGCGTTGGCACGCGGGGCCCGGTGCGTGCTCTCGCTCATCGGCGCAGCCATCCTCTACATCCTGGCGATGGTCGGCGGCCTGATATTGCTGATCATTCCCGGCATCATCCTGTCGCTGAGCCTGTCGTTTGCGGTTTTCGCCATCGTCCTTGATGGCGAATCGGCGCTGGGCGGGCTCAAGCGCAGCCACCGGCTGGTGTGGGGCAACTGGTGGCGCACGCTGGCCGTGGTTTCCGTGCCGGTGGTGATCGTGATGATTCTTTACCTCGGCCTCGGGATTGCTTTCGGCGCCACTCTGCTCATGTCAGATGGCAGGCCCGCGAGCGACCTATTGATCACGGCGAACCTGATCGAAGCCGCGATCGCGGGCATCACCGCACCCCTGATCTACTCGATCATGATCGCGCAGTACCACGATCTGAAGTTGAGGAAGGAAGGGCACGATCTTGCGGCGCGGCTTGCTTAACGCGTCACCCCGCTACTTTCTCCTGCTCGGCCTGCTGTCCTGCGCGCTGGCGGCGCCGATCGCGTGGGCTGCCGCCGACGCCAACGCGATCGAAGTCGGCCGGCGCCTCGATCGGTGCCTCAGCGCGCTCAATGCCGGGGCCGGGGCCGAGACGGTGCCGCCTTACCGGCGCCTGATCCTCGACGAAGTCTGCCCGGGGCTTGCACAGGCGGTTGCAGAATTGCCGTCAGCGGTGTCGTTGAGCCAGCCCCTGGATTTGCAAACAACCCCTGACCAGCTTCGCGATCTGCGCACGCTGCTGGGCTCTTACCGAAGCCCGCCCGCCAGCGTCGAGCATTTCGATTTTGCGGCGCTGCCGGAACTGCTGGCGCGCACGCTGCAAGTCGAACCCGCGTCACCGGTTTCCTGGTGGCAGCGAGTCAAGGACTGGCTGGCGCAGAAACTGCGAAGCGGCGACGAATCGGACTACCGCTGGCTGACCGAATTTCTGCAGTCGCTTGATCCCCCGGAATGGCTTGCAGACCTCATCCTGCGCGCCAGCGTGGCGGTGATCTTGCTGCTGGCGCTGTCGGTCGTTGTCAACGAGTTGCGCGCGGCCAACCTTAGGTCGTGGTGGCAGCGACGAAGCCGCACACAACGCACCGGCCGCGTGTCGGCCGCAACCGGCGCGCCCAGATTGACCTGGAAGGATGTGACGAATCTTCCCCCCGGCCAGCAACCGGCGGCACTGCTGCGCCTGGTGCTGCAGGAACTTATCGATCGCGGCCTCCTGCACGACGACAAGAGCCTTACCAACAGTGAAATGCTGGCCAGGCTCGGCGCAGCTGCCCGTGCGCACGCCCCACCCTTTGCCGAGCTGGCAAAGGCGGCCGACGCGGTGTTATTTGGCAGCCGCGCAGTGGTTCCGGCGCAGCTCGCGCCGCTTCACCACGCGGCACAAACCATCGTCGGCCTCTCCACTGCCAGCGTCAATCCCCGATGAGAGAACGCCTGGTTACCCTGCTCGGCGCGCTAGCTGCCGTGTATCTGGTGTTCGTGCTGCTGGTCGGCCCGCGCGAACCCGACGCCGCGCCGGATTCCATGCCGACTACCACGGACCGCGGCAGCCGCGGGCTGCAGGGCCTGCGCTCCTGGATCGAATCGAGCGGCATCCGCGTACGGAGCCTGCGCAGCCGCTACGACCGCCTGCCAGCCGAAGCAGGACTGCCGGAACGCGGCAATCTCATGATCCTGTCGTTGCCGCAGACCCTGCCTGCACGACAACTGGAAATCGACGCGTTGAAAGACTGGGTCGAACGCGGCAACGCGGTACTGGTACTCGACGGCAGCATCGAGGCTTTGGCACAGCCGGATCCTCTCGGCGGGCAACCGTCAGACGTGCTGGCCGCGCTCGGATTCAGCCTGGAATTCGCAGACACGAATGGCGATCACGAGGATGATTCCGGGGACGCAGCAGCCGCACAGTTGCAACTCGACAAGGATGGGCGGCCTTCGCCACGCGCATTGATCCTTCGCGGCCGGCACCCGGTCCTGCAGGGGGTGCGCGAAGTGCGTGTGCGCACGCGCTCGCTCTATCCCGTGGCGCTCACGTCGAAGGAAAAATTCCGCACCGGCCTGGTATTGCTCGACGATCCTTTGACGGGATCGCCGGCGTTCTGGCAGGTGCGCGTCGGCGAGGGCACCGGCTGGATCAGCGGCTACGCCGACCTGTTCGGCAACGCCGCGCTCGACGGCGGCGACAACGCGCGTCTGCTGGCCAACATCGTGGCCAGATCGCTGGGCCCGGACGGCCGGGTGATTTTCGACGACATGCATCCGGGCCTGACCGAAGTCTACGATCCGAATGCCTTCTTCGGCGACGCGCGCCTGCACGCCACGCTGTGGTTCATGGTCGGCTTCTGGCTCGTTTATGTAGTGGGGCGCAGCAACCGTATCGCCCCGCTGATTCAGCGACCCGAGGTGCCGCGAGCCGTGGACTTCGTGCGCGCGGTGGGCGGGCTGTTCGCCCGGCGTTTGTCCGGTCACGAGGTTGCACTGGGGTTGCTGCACCACTTCTTCGCCGAGTTGCGCGGTGTTCGTGCGGCCGCAGACGGCATCGACTGGGAACTGCTGGCCCGCTATCCGCGCGTGCCGAGCAGCCAGATTGATGAACTGCGCGCCGTGCATGCCGGGCTGGCGCGGGGACGCACGCCCGACCTGGTGCGCCTGAACAACCTCATCAACAACATAAGGAAACACCTGCAATGAGCAATCCTGCGTCCAGCCTGGAACAGCAACTGCGCGCGCAACTGGAAAACGTGGTGTTCGGGATGGATCACGTGATTCACGGGTTGTGCATCGGGTTGATCGCCGGCGGTCACGTGCTGTTGCAGGGCGTGCCCGGCATTGGCAAGACCCTGCTGGCGAAATCGGCCGCGGCGGCGCTCGGGGGCAGCTTCAACCGCGTGCAATGCACCGCCGACCTGATGCCCTCGGACATAACCGGCATCCACATTTTCAGCCGCGAAGAGAAGAAATTCGAGTTCGTTCCCGGACCGCTGTTCGCCAACATCGTGCTCGTCGACGAGATCAACCGCTCGGGGCCGAAGACCCAGTCGGCGCTGCTGCAGGCGATGGAAGAATTCCAGGTTACCATCGACCGCAAGACCTACAGCCTGCCACAGGACTTCCTGGTCATCGCCACCCAGAACCCGCGCGACTTCGAGGGCACTTTCCCGCTTCCCGAGTCACAGCTGGACCGCTTCCTGATGCGGCTGGACGTGGACTATCCGGCGGCGGAGATGGAGCACAAGGTGCTGCGCACCTACGATCTGCGGGGAGGGCACTTCAACGCAACTGCGCCGATTGTCCCGCTCGCCGGCGACGCACTGGCCCTGGCGCGCACGCAAGTCGCGAAAGTTCACGTGTCCGAGGCGATCTACGGCTACGTCACCGACATCGCCGCCGCCAGCCGCAACCACCCTCAGGTCAACCTGGGCCTGTCCACCCGCGGCGCGCTGGCGCTGATGCGTTGCGCACGCATTGCGGCGGCGCTGCGCGATGCCGAGTTCGTCGGTCCCGATGACGTCAAGTTGATGGCCCGCTTCGTCCTGCCGCACCGCTTGATGCTCACCCCGGACGCGGCGCTCGAAGGGGTCAGCGACCTGCAGGTAGCACAAAGCATCCTCGACAGCGTCATGGTGCCGCGCCAGTGAGAGGCGGCGCGTTGTCGATCCGGTCCCGCTTTCGAAGATGAATCTGACCGCACTGGCCTACGTCGTCGCCGCGGCGGTGACGCTGCTCGGAATTGTCGGCCAGTGGCAGGAGGATCCCTGGCCGGATTTGTGGCGAGTGCCGGCGGCGAGCCTGCTGATCGGACTGTTGCTGGAAGGCGTGGCCGCGCGTCGGCGCGGACTCAGCGTCTCGCCACGCATCCCGGAGCGCGTCATGCTCGGCCAACCGGCCGCCGCAGAACTGGTTCTCGGCAACGATGGCGAACGGCCTCGCGAGGTCGAGCTGCAGCAGATTTTCGCGAACGCTCTGAGCGGCAGCGACGCGATCGCTGCCTACACCGTACCGGCGCACGGCACGGTGGTGCACGCGTTCGCTTTCACGGCGCAGAAACTGGGCACGTTCGATTGGCAGCCGGTCTACACCCGCATGCGCGGCGTGTTCGGGCTGGCCTGGTGGTCCCGCAAATTCGCCGTCCCTCATGGGATCAAAGTGGTGCCGGCGCGGCTGCGTGGCGCCGAGCGCGGACCTGGCACCCGTCCCCAGGGCGAACGCTCGCAACGCAGTGCGGGCGCCGGATTCGAGCTGCTCGGGTTACGCGACTATCGGCCCGGCGATCCGATGCGGGCGATCGACTGGAAAGCCACCGCGCGCAGCCAGCGCTATACCGTGCGCCTGCACAGCGAAGAGCGCAACCTGGAACTGCTGGTGCTGTTGGACGCGGGCAGGACTTCCAACTTGCAGGCCGGGACGCTGAGCCGACTGCATCACTACGTGAACGTTGCCGCGAGGCTGACGGAAAGGGCGATCCTGAACGGCGATCACGTCGGAGTGATCGTGTTTGCCGACCGTCCGCTGGCAGCACTGCCACCGGCACACGGGGCCGCGGCGCTGCTCGGGGTGCGCCGCATTCTCGAGCGGGCGCATTCGGTTGGCTCCGAATCCAACCCGCTTGCAGCGGCGCTGCTGGCGCGGCGCCTGCTGCACCAACGCAGCCTGGTGGTGCTGCTTACCGACGTGGACGAGAGCCAGGATCCTGCCCAGCTGTTGCGCGCCTCTCAGTTGCTGGCGCCCAAGCATCTGCCCTTGATTGCGGGCACGCTGGATGAGGAGACGCTGGCGTTGCGCCTTCGGCAATCCAGCCACTGGCTCCATCCCTACCAGGCGTTCGCCGCCGCGGAAATGCTGCAGTCGGTGCGGGGCATGAGGCTACGGTTGCGCCGCAGCGGCGCACAAGCGATCACGACCGTGCCAGCCCAGCTCGATCGCGCGGTGCTGCGTTCCTACGAGGCCTTGCGTCTACAGCGTCGGATCTGAGCCGCCGTGCTGCCGCGGCCGTCGCCACAATCTGCCGCTTAGCACCAGAATCAGGAGCAGCCAATAGGCCGCGCCGATGGCAACGCGCTGCGCCATGGAGAAAAGCGGGTCGGGCGAGACGTATCCTTCAATCAGTCCGGCGCCAACCAGGAACAGCGCGCACACCGGCAGCAATTGGCCGGCGCGGCGCACCGCCTCACGGAATGCCGCCGCGCGACTGCGGTTTCCGGGCCGCGCCAAAGCCTCTCCGAGTTCGACTCCGGCCGCCGCGGCAAGCAGGATCACCGAGATCTCGACGATGCCGTGCGCGACCACGAACTCGGCAAGCCGGCCCGCCAGGCCGTGCTGCGCCGTCAGCGCAAACACCCCACCCAGCATCAGCCCGTTCATGCCGACGATATACAGCGTGCCCAATCCGTACAGAGCGCCGAGCGTAAACGCGAACAACGAAACCACGATGTTGTTGGTCATGATGCCCAGCGACAGCAACGCCGATGGAACGATGTTGATCAATCCGTCGGTCCAGAGTTCGCCGCGCTGCACGCGGTTGATCATCTGCTCGGACGCGAACAGCGCCGCCAACTCCGGGTAACTGTGCACCAGCCACCAGCCGGCCGCGGCACTGGCGAGAAAGAGAGCCGTGACCGCGGCGATGCGGCCGCGCAAATCCAGCGCCACCTGCGCGGCACCGTCGCGAAACAAACCGACCAGGGCGTCGCGCACATTGCCCGGCCTGCGGTGGATCACTTCGCGCGCCTGCGTGAGCAACGCCTCCAGCCGGGCCACCAGCTTGGCGTCGGGGGCCGCTGCCCGCGCCAGCGACACGTCGCGCGCAAGCGTGCGGTAGCCGCTAACCAATTCCTTCAATTGCTGCAGCTCTGACTGCCGGCGCGCGCTGACCTCGGCGAGTATCCGGCTCAGGCGCTGCCATTGCGACGCGCGCCCCTGGAGCCAGGCCGCGAGCGCGGCCTCAGGCCGGCTTGCCACGGGACTCGTCCCTGAGCTTGCGCAGTCGCTTGCGCAGCTCGGCCTCGGTACCCCTACTCGCCACCGGTTCGCCGATGCGGGCCAGGAACTTTTCTGCGAGACCCCGACGCAACGGCGCATCGAGCCCGCGCCAGCGCTCGAGCAGATCGTCAAGCAACTCCCTATCCCCGGGCGAAAGCCGCGAGGAGGAAGAGCCGATTACGCCATCGAAATCGAGACTGCGTTTGCCGGTGTCGTAGACCAACAGCGTGCCGGCGGCAAGATCGCCGATGCGCACCTGGCGCGCGGTAAACATCGTCACGACCAGCCCGAGCACGTAGAACGCCGGCAGCGAATCCACCAACCTGAAGACGTTACGGATGATCAGCGCGCCGGCATCGGGGGTGAGTGCGCGCTCGGTGACGATGCGTATTCCCGTCATGCGCTTTCCGGGAGTACGGCCTTGCATCACGATTTCGAGCAACGGGTGATAGAGAAAATAAATCGCGGCCGCCGGCACCAACCCCGCGTACAAAGCCAACTTTCCGGACTTCAGCATGGGCGAGAAGAAATCCTCCGCCGGCGACAGCAGGCCGAGCACCACCGCGATCAGCACCAGCCAGGCCAGTGCCAGCAGAAAGCGGATGTGCCAGTCGATCAGGAAAGCGTAGCTGCGGCTGCCGATGCCGGCAACCGGCAGTTCGACTTCGACCGCGTCGGCGGCCTGCACAACGAGTTTGTCTTCCACGACGGCCTTTCGCGCTAGCGCGCGCCGAATCCCAGCAATTCCGCGGCGTGCTTGCGCGTGGTCTCGGTAATCTTCACGCCGCCGAGCATGCGTGCAATTTCCTCGACTCGAGAGGCACGGTCCAGCACCGCTACCTGGCTCGCCATTTTGCCGTTGGCCGCCGACTTGCTCACCTGCCACTGCTGGTTGGCGGCGGCCGCCACCTGCGGCAGGTGGGTCACGCACATCACCTGATGACGGCTGCCGAGTTCCTTGAGCATCCTGCCGACGATTTCGGCGACGCGCCCGCCGATTCCGGCATCCACTTCATCGAAAATGAGCGTCGGAACCGCGGCCACCTGGCTGGTCACGGTCTGGATCGCCAGGCTTATGCGCGAGAGCTCGCCACCCGAGGCCACTTTTGCCAGCGCAAGTAGCGTGGCGCCGGCGTGGCCGGCAACCAGGAATTCGGTCTGCTCCAGTCCATGGGCGTTGCCTTCGCTCAGGGGATGCAGAGCAATCTCGAATGCGCCGCCGCTCATCGCCAGGCTCTGCATCGACGCAGTGACTCTTCTGGCGAAATCCGCCGCTGCCTTCCTGCGCGCCGCAGAGAGCTTGCTGGCGCGTTCCTGCCAGTGCGCCGCCGCCTGGCTCTCGCGCTGGCGCAGCGCTTCCGGGTCGAACCCGGTCTCCAGTTCGGCGAGCCGCGCCTTCATTTTCGCCAGACGTTCCGGCATCTCCGGCGGATTCACCCTGAACTTGCGCGACGCCGTGTGCACCGCATCGAGCCGGGCTTCCACCTCACGCAGCCGCAGCGGATCCAGATCCAGGCGGCTCTGATAGTGGCGCAGGCTGTAAACCGCCTCCTGCAACTGGATCTGCGCCGGCTCGAGCGCAGCGAGAATCTCCTTCAGCTGCGGGTCGAAATCGGTCATGCCGTCGAGGCGCGAATTCACCGAAGCGACCGCGGCCAGCGTGGACATCTCGCCTTCGGACAGCACCTCGAGGCTGAACTGCACTGCTTCGATCAGACTGGCCGCATGCGCCAGCCGCTTGTGTTCCGCCTGCAATTCCTCCCATTCCTCGGCGCGGAAACCGAGCGCATCCAGTTCCTTCAGCTGCCACTGCAGTTGCTCACGCTCGGCTTCCAGCGCCTGGGCATCAGTCTCCAGCGCCAGGCGCTGCTGCCGGATGTCCTGCCAGGCGCGGAATGCCGCCTCAACTTCGTGCGCCAGATCGGCGGCTCCGGCGTAGCTGTCCAACAAGTCGCGCTGCGCGGCCGCACGCAAAAGCGACTGATGCGCATGCTGGCCGTGGATATCCACCAAAAGTTCGCCGATTTCCTTGAGCTGCTGCACCGTGGCCGGACGAGCGTTGACGTACGCGCGCGAGCGGCCCGACGACTCGATCACCCGGCGCAGCAGGCACCCGCCGTCATCGCCGCTTAGATCGTTTTCAGCCAGGTAGTCCGAAACGGATGCCACCTCGTCGGTCGAAAATTCCGCGCTCACTTCGGACTTGTCTTTTCCTTCACGCACCTGCGCGGATTCGGCGCGACTGCCCAGAACCGCGGCCAGCGCGTCAATCAGGATGGACTTGCCGGCACCGGTTTCCCCCGTCAGCACGGTGAAGCCGGGCTCAAATTCGAGATCGAGCTTGTCAACGATGACGAAGTCGCGGATGCTGAGACTGCGCAACATGGGTGCGGAAAACAAACAGCGGCGATGACCGATCGTCGTTACAGGGTTTCGCTCCAATGGAGCTTTCCCCGGAGCATGTGATAGTAGTTGTGTCCCAGCGGATGAAGCAGGCGGATCGCGTGCGGGCAACGGCGCACGATGACCTTGTCGCGCTCCTGCAGTTCGTAGTGCGAATGGCTGTCGAAGTGCGCGCGCGCATCCGCCGCCTTGTGAATCAGAATTTCGATCACCGACTCGCTGCTCACCACGATCGGGCGGTTCGACAACGTGTGCGGACAGACCGGGACCAGGCCGATGACGTTCAGGCTGGGATGCAGAATCGGCCCGCCGGAAGAAAGCGCGTATGCGGTCGAACCTGTGGGAGAGGCCACGATCAGCCCGTCCGAGCGCAGGTTGTAGACAAATTGCCCGTCGATGTGCACTTCGATCTCGATCAGGCTGCCCTCTGCGCCCTTGTTCACCGACACGTCGTTGAATGCCAGCACGTCCAACACCTGGCGGTCACCGCTCAACACCGCAGCCTGCAGCAGCATGCGCGACTCGGTGATGAAGCTGCCGTCGAGGATTGAGCCCATGGCATCGAACATGGTATTCATCGACAGATCGGTGAGAAAGCCGAGCCGCCCCAGGTTGATCCCGACCAGCGCCACGTTGTAAGGCGCAAAGGTGCGCGCGATGTTGAGCATGGTGCCATCACCACCGATGACAATGGCAAGGTCGGCGGTACGGCCGACGTCTTCGAGCGGCAGTACGGTGTGGTTGTTTCTGCCGATGTGCGCGGCGGTCAGCGGGTCGAGCAAGATGCTGACGCCCCGTCCATTCAAAAAATCCGCCAACCGCAGGAGCGGTTGGGCGATCTCGGGACTCTTGTACTTGCCGATCAGGGCGATGGTCTTGAATGCGCTCGACATGCCCCGAATTAAAGCACATTTCCCTCCGAACCGCCGCTTCCGGAGACACTCGCAACGACGGCTACTTCGGCCCCGAAAAGCTTTGTAGAATAGCAACATGGCAATAAACGATTCCAAGCCGAGTGAACGCGCGCAGATCCTGCTGAAAATGCTGGTCGAGCGCTACATCGCCGACGGGCAGCCGGTCGGATCGCGGGCGCTCGCCAGGTTTTCCGGACTCGAACTGAGCCCGGCGAGCATCCGCAACATCATGGCGGACCTCGAAGAACTGGGTTTCATCGCCAGCCCTCATACGTCCGCCGGCCGCATACCGACGCCGCGCGGCTACCGCTTCTTCGTGGACACGTTGCTCAAAGTCAGGCCGCTCGACCAGGTGGAGATCAACCAGCTCGAGGGCCAATTGCAGCCCGATAACACCCAGAAGCTGGTGTCGCAGGCCTCGCACCTGCTTTCCGATCTCACCCGTTTCGCCGGGGTGGTGATGACGCCCAAGCGCAGAAACGCCGCGTTCCGCCACATCGAGTTCCTGCGCCTGTCGGAAAAGCGCATTCTGCTGATCGTCGTCGCCCCCGACGGCGACGTTCAGAACCGCATCATCATCACCGATCGCGCGTACCAGCCCTCGGAACTTACCGAAGCCGCAAATTTCCTGAATCAGAACTTCGCCGGGTTGACTTTCAACGAGATCAAGACGCGCATCCAGGCCGAACTGCGCAAGCTGCGCAAGGACATGATGCGGCTCATGACCCAGGCGCTCGAGGCCGGCACCGAGGTGATGAACCAGAACTCGGAGGATTACGTTCTTTCCGGGGAGCACAACCTGCTGCACGTGCAGGATCTGTCGTCGAACATGGCGAGCCTGAGGCGGCTGTTCGACATGTTTGAGCAGAAGACCAGCCTTCTGCAGTTGCTGGACATCAGCAGCCGCGCGCACGGAGTGCAGATTTTCATCGGCGGCGAATCGGGCCTGGTGCCGCTGGACGATTGCAGCGTGGTGACCGCGCCCTACGAAGTCGACGGCCAGGTGGTCGGCACAGTGGGCGTGGTCGGCCCCACCCGCATGGCCTACGAGCGGGTGATCCCGATTGTGGACATCACCGCCAAGCTGCTTTCCAGCGCGCTCTCACAACATTGAATACTTGCGAGAGCAACGAGGCCCGCACGAGAACCTGCGGGCGTTGTGCGCATCCCTCGAGCGTGCTGCACGCCTCACGCCTCACGCCTCTCGCCTCACGCCTCACGCCTCACGCCTGACGCCTCTCGCCTCACGCCTCTCGCCTCTCGCCTCACCCCATGTCCTTTCTTCCCGAACCCGGGTACCAGCACGGCACCATCGCCAGGACCGGCATCCTGTTGATCAACCTCGGGACGCCCGCTGCGCCCACCGCCAGGGCGGTGCGGCCTTACCTCAAGCAATTCCTGTCCGATCCGCGCGTGGTTGAGATACCGCGGCTGGTCTGGTGGCCGATCCTCAACGGCATCATCCTCAATATCCGGCAGAAGCGGTCGGCCGCGAAGTACGCAAAGATCTGGACCAGGGACGGCTCACCGCTGAAGGTCCACACCGAAAAACAGGCGATGCTGTTGAAGGGTTATCTGGGCGAACGCGTGCAGACTCCGCACAGCGTCGCCTGGGCGATGCGCTACGGCGAACCGTCGATCGGCACTGTCCTGGGCGAACTGCGCAGCCAGGGATGCGACCGCATACTGGTGCTGCCGCTGTACCCGCAGTACGCGGCGAGCACCACCGCCAGCGCCTTCGACGCCGCGTTCGATGCAATCAAGAAAATGCGCAATGCGCCGGCGCTGCGGCTGGTCAAGCACTACCATGACCACCCCGGCTATATCGCCGCGCTGGCAAAAAACGTCAACGATTACTGGATGGTGAACGGCCGGCCGGACATACTGGTGATGAGCTTTCACGGCGTGCCGCGTTTCACGCTGGATCGTGGCGACCCCTACCACTGCGAGTGCCAGGTGACGGGCCGGTTGCTGGCTCACGAACTGGGGCTCAAGCCGGAGCAATACGTGGTGACTTTCCAGTCGCGCTTCGGCCGCACCGAGTGGCTCAAGCCTTACACCATCGATACCATTGGGGCGCTGGGCAAGCGCAAGACTTTACGAGTCGACGTGGTGTGCCCGGGATTCGTATCCGATTGCCTGGAAACCCTGGAGGAGATCGGCATCGAGAACAAGGCCGCCTTCCTCAAGGCGGGGGGCAGGGAGTTCCATTACATCCCGTGCCTGAACCAGCGCCACGAATGGATCCAGGCGCTGTCCCGCGTCGCCGCGGAAAACCTGCACGGCTGGGCATCCACCGACTGGGATCAGGCCCCGGCGCTGCGCGCCGCCGCGGAGAGCCGCGCCCGCGCGATTGCGAAGGGCGCGAAGAACTAGGGAGGCTCGGTTACAGCAACGTCGCGCCTTGGCTGCGGCCGTGGTCGGTATCGCGGTCGTGGTCCTCGTCGAGTTTCTGGTACTTCTTCACGATGGCCTCCGCCGCGGTGTTCGCGCTCACGGCAAGATCCTCGCAGTTGCTGGCCGGCTTCGCGGCGAGCAACGCCACTTCGATTTCCCTGCCGGCGGCGAGTCCATGATCCTTGTGCCCGTCCTCGTGGCGCTTGAGGGCGTCGGCAAATTGCTGCCAGCGGGTCTTCAATGAGGCCGCGCCCTCGGCCTCGCCGCGCCACTTGGGCAGGGTCTGGGCGATGCCGACCGTAACCGCCACCTCTTTCATGCCGCAGGTGACGCCGTGCTGTTCGTGCCTCAACTTCCATTGCACGTCCCATTTGGTCTTTCCGGCATGGCGCTTGCCGTCCGCGCCGGGCGGTCCGTTCTGATCGATCTGTGCCGCCAGAACGGTCGCGGACGGGCCGTCGACGTAGTAGTAACTGGTGTAAATCCGCACCAACGGCTCCGCCGAAACCGGCGGCGCCGCAATCGACCACATGGCGCCACACGCCACCGCCACAATCTTGTGCATTCAGGAGACTCCCTGCTGATATTCCGCGGCCGTCCGCGGCAGCCGGTGGAAACGGCCGGTAGTATAGTCGTTGCACTTTCCTGCGTTCGCGCCGGAGATCCAATAGTAAGCCCTTCCTCGCGCGGTGACCTACTGAATTCAGGTGGCATGCGAAACGGGCTTGGCGCCGGGCCGGGGTTGAAATAGCAGTTTCGGACCCTGATCTTAGTTAAGAGTTTGCAGTCAGGAGGCGTTGATGCAGGATCGGGAAAAACTGGCGGCCGTGCCGCAAAATGACAATAGCGCAGCCTCGCCGGCGGCAGAGGATTCGGTAAATGTCACCCGGGCAGTCGAGACCATGCCGGGTATGGACGAGTTGCTTAAGAAAGCCGAGCTTGCAGCCCAGGAACACCACGACGCCTGGTTGCGCGCCAAGGCCGAGACCGACAACGTGCGCAAGCGTGCGCAGACCGACATTGCCAATGCCCACAAATACGCCCTCGAGGGTTTCGCCGGCGAACTGCTGCCGGTACGCGACAGCCTGGAGGCTGCGCTCGCTTCCGGCGATGCCGCAGCGAATGCGCTGAGAAGCGGCGTGGAGCTGACGCTGAAACAGCTGACCAGCGTGTTCGAGAAGTTTTCCATCAAGGAAATCAACCCATTAGGGGAAAAGTTCGACCCTCACAAACACCAGGGCATCGGCGTGGCGGAGGCCGATGCCGAACCCAATACCGTGGTCAGCGTGCTGCAAAAAGGCTACAGCCTGAACGACCGGGTGATCCGTCCGGCGCTGGTCACCATCGCGAAATCGCCAAACTCTGCTTGATTTTCAGAACGCAAGACCAAATCTTCGCAATCAAAGGCATTTTCACCTTCGAACAAAGGAAAGACCATGGGAAAGATTATCGGTATTGACCTCGGCACCACGAATTCCTGTGTGGCCGTGATGGAAAGCGGCCAGCCCAAGGTGATCGAGAATTCCGAAGGCGCGCGGACCACGCCCTCGATCGTCGCCTACATGGAAGACGGCGAGGTGCTGGTGGGTGCGCCGGCCAAGCGCCAGGCAGTCACCAACGCCAAAAACACGCTGTTCGCGGTCAAGCGTCTGATCGGCCGCCGCTTCACTGAAAAGGAAGTGCAGAAGGACATCGACCTGATGCCCTACAAGATCATCCAGAACACCACCGGCGACGCCTGGCTCGAGGTGCGCGGCAAGAAAATCGCCCCCCCCGAGATTTCCGCCCAAGTCCTGGTGAAAATGAAGAAAACCGCCGAGGACTACCTCGGCGAAGCGGTCACCGAAGCCGTCATCACGGTGCCCGCCTACTTCAACGATTCGCAACGCCAGGCCACCAAGGACGCCGGCCGTATCGCCGGGCTGGAGGTCAAGCGCATCATCAACGAGCCGACCGCGGCGGCGCTCGCCTTCGGCATGGACAAGAAGGAAGGCGACCGCAAGATCGCCGTATACGACCTGGGCGGCGGCACGTTTGACATCTCGATCATCGAAATCGCGGTAGTGGACAAGGAACACCAGTTCGAGGTGCTCTCGACCAATGGCGACACCTTCCTCGGCGGCGAGGACTTCGACCAACGATTGATGGACTATCTCGCCGATGAATTCAAGAAGGAACAGGGAGTTGACCTGCGCAAGGACGTGCTCGCGCTGCAACGCCTCAAGGAAGCGGCCGAGAAGGCCAAGATCGAACTGTCGTCGAGCCAGCAGACCGACATCAACCTGCCGTACATCACTGCCGACGCCACGGGGCCCAAGCACCTGGCGATCAAGATCACCCGCGCCAAGTTCGAAAGCCTGGTCGATGATCTGATCCAAAAGACGGTGGAACCCTGCCGCATCGCCATCAAGGACGCCGGCGTAAAGCTCTCCGACATTTCCGACGTGATCCTGGTGGGCGGCATGACCCGCATGCCGAAGGTCCAGGACAAGGTGAAGGAAATTTTCGGCAAGGAATCGCGCAAGGATGTGAATCCTGATGAAGCAGTCGCAATCGGCGCGGCGATTCAGGCCGGCGTTTTGCAGGGCGACGTCAAGGATGTGCTCCTGCTCGACGTTACGCCGCTCAGCCTGGGCATTGAAACCCTGGGCGGGGTGATGACCAAGCTGATCCAGAAAAACACCACGATTCCGACCAAGGCGCAGCAGGTTTTCTCGACCGCCGACGACAACCAGACGGCGGTAACGATCCATGTGCTGCAGGGCGAACGCGAAATGGCCTCCGGCAACAAGAGCCTCGGGCAGTTCAATTTGTCCGACATCCCGCCGGCGCCGCGTGGAATGCCGCAGATTGAAGTCGCCTTCGACATCGACGCCAACGGCATACTGCACGTCTCGGCCAAGGACAAGGCCACCGGCAAGGAAAACAAGATCAAGATCCAGGCCAATTCCGGTCTCAAGGAAGACGAGATCCAGCGCATGGTGAAGGACGCCGAAGCGCACGCCGACGAGGACCGCAAGGCCCGCGAGCTGGTGGAAGCGCGCAACCAGTGCGACGCGCTCATCCACGCGGTGAAGAAATCGCTCACCGAGCATGGAGACAAGATCTCCGCGGACGAGAAGTCCGGGATCGAAGCGGCGATCAAGGCGGCGGAAGAAACCATCAAGGGCGACGACAAGGACGCGATCGAGGCCAGGTCCAAGGCGCTGGCGGAAGCGTCGCACAAGCTGGCGGAGAAGATGTACTCGCAGCAGCAGGCGCAGAGCGGCGGCTCCGAGCCCCAGCCTGAATCCGGCGGCGCCAAGCCCGAGGACGGCAACGTGGTGGACGCGGAATTCGAGGAAATAAAGGACCAGAAGAAGTCTGCGTGATAGCGCAAGGCGTAAGGCGTGAGGGGTGAGGCGGATTTCCGGCTCACCCCTTGCGTCGTCTGCAAAAGAAACAAAGCGACGACCCTGCCGAGAAGGAACTGAATGCCGAAACGCGATTATTACGAGGTCCTCGGCGTCAATCGCGACGCTTCCGAAGAGGAAATCAGGAAGGCCTACCGGAAGCTGGCGATGAAGCACCATCCGGACCGCAATCCGGACAACCCGAAATCCGAGGAGCTGTTCAAGGTGGCGAAGGAGGCCTACGAAGTGCTTTCCGACGCCGGCAAGCGCAGCGCCTACGATCACTACGGGCACGCCGGGGTTGATCCGCAGGTCGGAATGGGGGCGGCAGCGGGCGGTGCGGGCTTCGGCAGTTTCGCCGACGCTTTCGGCGATATCTTCGGCGACATCTTCGGTGCGGGGCGCCAGCGCTCCAACGTTTACCGTGGCGCCGACCTGCGCTACAACCTGGAAGTCTCACTGGAAGAAGCGGCACGCGGCACCGAGACCCGGGTACGCATCCCGACCATGGAGGAGTGCGAGACCTGCGGCGGTTCGGGCGCGAAACCCGGCACGCAGCCGATGACGTGTCCGACCTGCGGCGGCCAGGGACAGGTGCGCATGACCCAAGGGTTCTTCTCGATCCAGCAGACTTGCCCGAAATGCCACGGCAGCGGGAAAGTCGTGCAAAGTCCCTGCACCACCTGCAACGGCGCAGGCCGGGTCAAACACCAGAAGACGCTGTCGGTCAAGATCCCCGCCGGCGTGGACGAGGGCGACCGCATCCGCCTTTCCGGAGAAGGCGAAGCCGGGGTCAACGGCGGTCCGTCGGGTGATCTGTACGTGGTAATCCACATCCGTCCGCACGAGGTATTCAGCCGCGAGGGCAACGACCTGCATTGCGAAATGCCGATCAGCATCACCAAGACGGCGCTGGGCGGGGAGATCGAGATTCCGACGCTGGACGGTTACGCCAAGATCAGGATTCCGCCGGAAACCCAGACCGGGAAAGTATTCCGTTTGCGCGGCAAAGGCATCAAGGGCGTGCGCAGCAACGCTCACGGCGATCTGCTCTGCCACGTGGTGCTGGAAACGCCGGTAAACCTCACGCCGCGGCAGAAGGAATTGCTGCAGGAACTGGAAGAGATCAACGAACGCGACAGCGGCCGCCACAACCCGCGTGCCAAGAGCTGGATGGACCGCGTGAAGGAATTCTTCGCCGAATAGGCGTCGCGACGTAATAAAAAGGGCCGCTGATGCGGCCCTTTTTTTCATGACGCCGCGTTACTTGCGGCGCCAAGTCGTACCTGCGGGCGCGTCCTCGAGCACGATCCCGGCGGCGAACAGTTCGTCGCGGATGCGGTCGGATTCTGCGTAGTTCCTAGCCTTCTTTGCCGCCGTGCGCGCGGCGATCATTTCTTCGATTCGTGCCACGGTCCAGCCGGCGGGCAGATCGCCGCGCAGAAACTCTTCGGGATCGCGTTGCAGCAGGCCCAGCGCGGCACCAAGCGACTTGAGCAGCACGGCTGCTCGGGCCGATTTCGAACGATTTATCTCGTTGGCGAGATCAAACAGCACGGCGACCGCTTCCGGGGTATTGAAGTCGTCGTTCATCGCATCGCGATAGCGCGCCGCCTGCGGCTGGTTCCAGTCCACATCGCCGGCCTGCGCCGGCACCGCTTTTAGCGCGGTATAGAGCCGGGTCAGCGCCTGCCTGGCGTCATCCAGGTGCTGGTCGGAGTAGTTCAGCGGACTGCGATAGTGTGCGCGCACGATGAAGAAGCGCACCACTTCTGCGTCATATTTCGCCAGCACTTCGCGCACGGTGAAGAAATTGCCGAGCGACTTCGACATCTTCTCGTTGTCCACGCGCACGAAGCCGTTGTGCATCCAGTAGTTCACGAACGCGTGGCCGTGCGCGCCCTCCGATTGGGCGATCTCGTTCTCGTGATGCGGAAACTGCAGGTCCTGGCCGCCGCCGTGGATGTCGAAGTGCCTGCCCAGGTAGCGTTCGCTCATCGCGGAGCACTCGATGTGCCATCCGGGCCGCCCCTTGCCCCATGGCGAATCCCAGGCCGGCTCGCCCGGCTTCGCCGATTTCCACAGCACGAAGTCGAGCGAATCGCGCTTGTTGGGATCGACTTGCACGCGCTCGCCGGCGCGCAGTTCGTCCAGCGTCTTGCCGGACAGCTTGCCGTAGCCGGGAAATCCGTGCACCGAGTAATACACGTCGCCGTTTTGCGCCTGGTAGGCCAGGCCCTTGTCGATCAGCGCGGCGATAAGCGTGACCATCTGCGGGACGTTGGCAGTGGCGCGCGGTTCATGATCGGGCTTCTGCATGCCGAGCGCAGCCGCGTCCCGGTTCATCGCCTCGATGAAACGCGCGGTCAACTTCTCGATGGGTTCGTTATTCTCGGCGGCGCGCTTGATGATCTTGTCGTCGATGTCGGTGATGTTGCGCACGTAAGTGGTGTCGAAGCCGCCGGCGACCAGCCAGCGCTTGACCACGTCGAACACCACCATCACCCGCGCATTGCCAAGGTGGCAGTAGTCGTACACGGTCAACCCGCACACGTACATTCCCACCTTTCCGGCGGAAATCGGGGTAAAAGTCTCCTTGGCGCGAGTGAGCGAGTTATAAATCTTCAGCATCGGGAATCAATCTGGGTCGGGTGCACGGCACCGCCAAAAGGGGCCGGCAGGCCTGGGCGCTCCCGGATTGTCGAACAGGGCGCCCTGCTGATAGGATCTACCATTATTTACAATAACCTACCGTTTCTTATTGAGGTAAAGTTTAGCACATGAGCCGATTGCAAACCGCAGCGCTGGGCGCCGCACTGCTTGCAATTGCACTGCAGTGCGGACTGGCGATCGCCGACAACTACGACGATGCAAGCCGTTTGTTCAAGCAGGGCAGCCATGCGGCCGCGCTGGAAAAGATCGAAGCCGCGATCGCCGCCAATCCACGCGACGCGCGCGCACGCTTCCTAAAGGGAGTGATCCTCACCGAGCAGAACAAACCGAACGACGCGATCAAGGTGTTTACGGCCCTGACCGACGATTACCCGGAGTTGCCCGAACCCTACAACAATCTTGCGGTCCTGTATGCCTCGCAGGGGCAGTACGACAACGCGCGCAAATCGCTCGAGATGGCGATCCGTACGCATCCGGGTTACGCCACTGCCCACGAGAACCTCGGCGACGTGTACGCCAAGATGGCGAGCGAAGCCTACGACAAGGCGTTGCAACTGGACCGCGGCAACGCCGCCGCGCAAACCAAGCTGGCGATGATCAAGGATCTGTTCTCCGGCAGCGTGGTGCCGGGCAAGGGGACTTCGCAGGCGGGCGTAAACGACGCAACGAACGCCGCCGCGGCAGCACCCGCCCCAAAGGACAGGAAACAGCCGTCGCCGAAGCCGCCGGCACCGGGCAAGGCGGAAACCGAGGCGGTGCTGGCTGCTGTGATGGGCTGGGCCAAGGCCTGGTCGGCGAAGGACGTGGATGCGTACCTCGCGCACTACGCGCCCGGCTTCGAGTTGCCCGGCGGCGAGCCGCGCGCGGCCTGGGAAGCCACCCGGCGCGATCGCATCACCAAGCCAAAATCGATCGAAGTCACGGTGGGTTCGCCGAAAGTCTCTTTCGATTCGAATGGCCGGGCTATCGTGAGCTTTCGCCAAGGCTACAAGTCCGACACGCTGAACACCTCTGGCGCCAAGACGCTGACGCTCACGAAGAACAACGACCGTTGGCTGATCGTCCAGGAAAGAATGATCTAAGTGAGGGCTGCGTCAATTCCAACCCGAATCAGAGGAAACGTAATGAAAAAATTGCTGGGCGCGGTATGCGCTCTTTTGTTGAGCAGCACCATCGCCATCGCCGCCAATCCGCAGGTGGAGCTGAAGACCAATCTCGGCACCATCACCGTCGAGCTTTTTCCCGACAAGGCACCGCAAACGGTGAAAAACTTCCTCGAGTACGTGCAAAGCGATTTCTACAAGGGCACGGTATTCCATCGGGTTATCCCCGGATTCATGATCCAGGGTGGCGGCTTCTCGCAGGACTTCACCCAGAAGGCCACCCGCGATCCAGTCCAGAACGAAGCGGCCAACGGGCTGAAAAACGAGACCGGGACGATCGCGATGGCGCGAACGCGGAATCCACACTCCGCGACCGGGCAGTTCTTCATCAACGTTGCCGACAATTCGTCTTTGGACCATACCGCTCCGACCGCGAGCGGATACGGCTACACAGTTTTCGGAAAAGTGGTGAAGGGAATGGACGTGGTCAACAAGATCGCCCAGCTTGCGACCGGACCAGGCGGCCCTTTTCCCAAGGACGTGCCGCAGCACAAAGTGGTGATTGAGGACGTCAGGCTGGTGGAAGCGAAATGAGCCGCGTGAAACTGCAAACTTCGCTGGGTGACATCGTCCTCGAGCTCGATGCCGCAAAGGCGCCCGGCAGCGTGGCGAACTTCCTGCAGTACGTCAATGAGGGTTTTTACGACAACACCGTCTTCCATCGCGTGATCAACGGCTTCATGGTCCAGGGCGGCGGATTCGAACCCGGCATGAAGCAGAAGACCACGCGGGCGGCGATCAGGAACGAGGCCGAGAACGGACTCAAGAACGATGCCTACACCGTTGCCATGGCG
Source organism: Burkholderiales bacterium (assembly GCA_045403275.1). Taxonomy (GTDB): domain Bacteria; phylum Pseudomonadota; class Gammaproteobacteria; order Burkholderiales; family JACQAP01; genus JACQAP01. Next base: position 23,699 of record JAXIOX010000161.1, read on the forward strand.
CGCACGCCCAATCCGCACTCGGCCACCGCGCAATTCTTCATCAACATCGCCGACAACGATTTCCTCAATTTCCGTGCCACCACCACGGAAGCTTACGGTTACTGCGTGTTTGGGCGCGTGGCCGAGGGCCGCGAAGCAGTCGACAAAATCAAAGGCGTTGCCACCGGCACCAGCGGAATGCACCAGGACGTCCCGAAGGAAGACGTCGTCATCAGGAAAGCCGAAGTCGTTTAAAAACGGGATTGAGGATTGGGGATTGGGACAGGGCTAGAGCTCCTCGATCCCAATCCTCAATCCCCAATCCTCAATCCCCAATCCCCACTCCTCAATCCCCAATCCTGAGTGTCTTTCTCTCTTTTCATCTCCGACCTGCATCTATCACCCGACCGGCCGGCGGCCACCGAGGGGCTGATGCGCTTTCTGCGCAACACCGCACCGGCGGCCGAGGCCTTGTACGTGCTCGGCGACTTGTTCGAGTACTGGATCGGCGACGACGCTCTCGATCAGCCTTTCAACCGGGAGATTGCGGCCGCATTCAGTGCCCTGGCCGGTCGCGGCGTGCGCCAGAGTTTCATCCACGGCAATCGCGACTTCCTGATCGGCACCCGGTTCGCGCGCGAAAGCGGCATGCAATTGCTGTCCGACCCGACTTTGATCAACCTGTACGGTCCGCCCACCCTGCTGATGCACGGGGACACGCTGTGCAGCGACGACGCGGAATACCAGAAATTCCGCGCTATGGTGCGCAACCCTTCATGGCAGGAGGCCTTCCTCGCCAAGCCGCTGGCCGAACGCGTGCGCATGGCGCAAGACGTTCGCGGCCAGAGCGAGAAAGCCAAGCGGGTGAAGGACGTTGCGATCATGGACGTGACGCCGGCAACGGTAGAAGAAGTGCTGAGGAACCACGCCTACCCGCGAATGATCCACGGCCACACCCACAGGCCGGCGCGGCACGAGCACGTCGTCGATGGCCGCCGATGCGAACGCTGGGTGCTGGCCGACTGGTACGAACAGGGGTCGTACCTACTTTGCGATACGGCCGGTTGCCGCGCCGTACCAATCAAGTAACTGGCTGCTACAATTTCGACAGACCGCGCGCCAGGTCGGCTTTGATGTCCGAGACGGCTTCCAGGCCCACCGCGATGCGCAACAAGCCCTCGCCAATTCCCGCCTCCTCGCGCGCCTCCGGCGCAATGCGCCCGTGCGTGGTGCTGGCTGGATGGGTGATCGTGGTTTTGGTATCGCCGAGGTTCGCGGTGATGGAAATCAACTGGGTCGAATCCACCACCTCCCACGCCGATTTACGCCCGCCCTTCACGTCGAAAGAGACGATTCCGCCGCCACTCTTCTGCTGGCGCATCGCCAGGGCATGCTGAGGATGCGAAGCCAGTCCCGGGTAATAGACGCGTTCGACTCTTGGGTGCTGCTCCAGCCACTGTGCCAGCTCCAGCGCCCCCTTGGAGTGCGCCTGCATACGCAGGCCCAGCGTCTCCAGGCCTTTCAGGATCACCCAGGCATTGAACGGCGACAGTGTCGGGCCGCAACTGCGCAGAAAAGCGGTCAAGCTGTCAAGAATCAGCTCGCGCTTGCCCAGCACTGCGCCGCCAAGTACCCGGCCCTGGCCATCCAGATACTTGGTCGCGGAATGCATGACGATGTCGGCGCCGAGTTCGAGCGGCCGCTGCAGCGCCGGGCTGCAGAAGCAGTTGTCCACCACCAGCAGCGCGCCATGCCGGTGCGCCACATCGGCCAATGCCGCCACATCGGAAATCTCGGTCAGCGGATTGGAGGGCGTTTCAAGGAACAGCAACCGCGTGTTCGGCCGCATCGCCTGTTCCCATGCGGCCACGTCGGTCGCCGGCACGAACGTGGTGTCGACGCCGAAGCGCTGCATCACGTTGCCGAACAACTGCACGGTCGCGCCGAAAATGCTGCGCGATGAGACGATATGGGTGCCGCTTTTCATCAGCGCCATCACGCAGCCGAGGATCGCCGACATGCCGGATGCCGTGGCTATGCAGCACTCCGCGCCCTCCAGCGCGGCAAGTCGTTCCTGCAATGCGCTCACCGTAGGATTGGTGTAGCGCGAGTACACCATTCCCGGATCCGCGCCGGAAAAACGCGCCGCCGCCTCGGCTGCGTCCTTGAAGACGAAGCTCGATGTCAGATACAGCGCTTCCGAATGCTCGTTGAACTGGCTGCGGTGTATGCCCGCGCGCACCGCCAGCGTTTCCAGTTCCAGTTCGTCCCACCTCATTGCATTGTCCCGTAGGTTTTGCGCGCCGCATTCGCGGCAGCCGAAAAAAAGAAAACCCGCTTGAGCTCTCGCTAAGCGGGTCCGGAATCCGACGCACGCTTTAGCAGTATTTGTTACGCGCCCGCAAGCTGTTCGTCAAATCGGCGCGAAGTCACACGCTACTCCAGGCCCCCGGGGCTGTCAATCGCCGGTGCCGGAGCATGGATGAGAGGTCTATTCGGCAGTCGCCAGATTCAGGTCCAGTTGGGTGACGTTGGCCTCGCGGCGCGACAACTCGCCGTCGTTGCGACGCGCCTCGACGTCAGCTAGGTACTCCGGCGTGATGTCGCCGGTGACATAGACGCCGTTGAAGCACGAGGTCTCGAAATGCTCGATCTTCGGATTGACCGAGCGCACGTCGTCGATCAGGGCATCCAGGTCCTGATAGATCAGACGGTCGGCACCGATCTCGCGGGCGATCTCGTCATCGGTGCGGCCGGTTGCGATGAGCTCGCGCGAGGTGGGCATGTCGATCCCGTACACGTTAGGATAGCGCACCGGCGGAGCCGCGGACGCGAAATAGACCTTGCGAGCGCCGGCGTCGCGCGCCATCTGCACGATCTCCCGGCTGGTGGTGCCGCGCACGATCGAATCGTCCACCAGCATCACCTTCTTGCCCTTGAATTCCATGCCGATGGCGTTCAGTTTCTGGCGCACCGATTTCTTGCGCACCTCCTGGCCCGGCATGATGAAGGTGCGACCGATGTAACGGTTCTTGATGAACCCTTCCCGGTAAGGCAGCCCTAGATTCTCGGCCAGTTCCATCGCCGAGGGACGGCTGGAATCCGGGATCGGAATCACCACGTCGATGTCCAACTCGCGATACTCGCGCTTGATCTTCTCGGCCAGGCTCGCGCCCATGCGCATGCGCGTCTCGTACACCGAAATGCCGTCGATCACCGAGTCGGGTCGGGCCAGGTACACGAACTCGAAAATGCAGGGATTGTGTTGCGGATTCGCCGCGCACTGGCGGCCATAGAAGTTGCCGTCGTAATCGATGAATATCGCCTCGCCCGGTGCCACGTCGCGCACCCGCTCGAAACCCAGAGTATCGAGCGCCACGCTCTCCGAGGCCACCAGGTATTCCGCGCCTTTTTCCGTTTTTGCGACGCCTACCACCAGCGGGCGGATGCCGTAAGGATCGCGGAACGCCAGCAGGCCATAACCGGCTATCATTGCCACCACCGCGTAAGCGCCGCGACAGCGGCGGTGCACGCCGGACACCGCCTGGAAGATGGTCGGCGGATCGAGTTGGTAGCCGTTGGCGGCCTCCTGCAATTCGTGTGCGAGCACGTTAAGCAGCACTTCCGAGTCGGAATTGGTGTTGACGTGGCGCAGGTCCTGGCGGAACAGATCGCGCTTGAGTTGTTCGGCGTTGGTGAGATTGCCGTTGTGACCGAGCACGATGCCGAACGGGGAATTCACGTACAGCGGCTGGGCTTCGGCGAAGGAGAAGGCGGATCCGGCGGTGGGATAACGGCAATGGGCGATGCCGATGTTACCGACCAGGTGGCGCATGTCGCGTGTGCGGAACACGTCCCGGACCAACCCGCCGCCCTTGTGCATCTGGAACTTGCTGCCTTCGGCGGTGACGATTCCGGCGGCGTCCTGACCCCTGTGCTGCAACACCTGCAGCCCGTCATAGAGCAGCTGGTTCACCGGCGATTTGGCTACAACGCCCAGAATTCCACACAT
>JAXIOX010000154.1:0-3754 GCA_045403275.1 Burkholderiales bacterium
AACGCGGCCGACTTCGACTTCTGCGGTTATTTCCTCGATGCGGCGTTTGGCCGCCTCGCCGCCCTCGGAAGAAACGCAGGCGATGGTCACGGTGCCGTCGTCGTTGATGTCGATGGTCGTCCCGGTCTCTTCGGTGATGGCACGGATCACCGCGCCGCCCTTGCCGATCACGTCCCGGATTTTTTCCGGCTTGATCTTGATGGTGATCATGCGCGGCGCGTAGGCGGATAGTTCCGCGCGCGGGGTGGCCAGCGTCTGCCGCATCAAGCCGAGAATGTGCATCCGCCCTTCTCGCGCCTGCAGCAGCGCGACGTTCATGATTTCCTTGGTGATGCCCTGGATCTTGATGTCCATCTGCAGCGCCGTGATACCCGACTCGGTCCCGGCGACCTTGAAATCCATGTCGCCCAGATGGTCCTCGTCACCGAGGATGTCGGTCAGCACCGCGAAGCGGTTGCCCTCCTTGATCAGGCCCATGGCAATTCCCGCAACGTGCGCCTTCAGCGGCACTCCGGCATCCATCAGCGCCAGACAGCCGCTGCAAATCGATGCCATCGAACTCGAGCCATTGGACTCGGTAATCTCGGAAACCACCCGCATCGAATAGGCAAATTCCTCCGGCGCCGGCAGTACCGCCAGCAGCGCTCGCTTGGCAAGCCGTCCATGCCCGACTTCGCGCCGCTTCGGAGTGCCGACACGGCCGGTTTCTCCGGTGGCATAAGGAGGCATGTTGTAGTGGAGCATGAAGCGCTCGCGGTATTCGCCCTGCAGCGCGTCGATGATCTGTTCGTCTCGTGCGGTACCCAGTGTGGCCACCGCCAGAGCCTGCGTTTCGCCGCGGGTGAAAAGCGCGGAACCATGGGCGCGCGGCAGCACCCCGGTGCGAATCGTGATCGGCCGCACGGTGCGGGTATCGCGTCCGTCAATGCGCGGTTCGCCATTGAGAATCTGGTTGCGCACTATTTTCGATTCGATATCGTTGAAAATCGACGCCACCAGGTTGACGTGCGCGGTGTCCGAGCCTTCGGGCGCCACTTCGGTCAGTACCTTGGCACGAGTCTGCTCTACCTTCTCGCTGCGTGCCTGTTTCTGCCGCAGGCGATATGCCTCACGCAGTTCCTCCTCGGCAATCTGGGCGATGCGTTCGGTGAGGTGGCTTTCCTTTTGGGGGGATGCCCAGTCCCACAACGGCTTGCCGGCTTCGTCGGCAAGTTCGTTGATGGTATCGATCACCGCCTGCATCTGCTGGTGGCCGAACACAACTGCGCCCAGCATCACGTCTTCGGAAAGCGCCATCGCCTCGGACTCGACCATCAGCACCGCCTGCTTGGTACCGGCCACGACCAGGTTGAGCTGCGAAGACTTGAGTTCGGTTGCTGTGGGGTTGAGAACAAATTCGCCGTTAAGGTAACCCACGCGCGCCGCACCGATGGGACCGTCGAAAGGAATACCCGAGATCGCCAGCGCTGCGGAAGCGCCGATCATTGCCGGGATGTCGGAGTCAACCTCATTGTTCGAGGAAACGACGGTGGCAATGACCTGGATTTCGTTGAAGAAGCCCTCCGGGAACAGGGGGCGAATGGGACGATCGATCAGGCGCGACGTGAGCGTTTCTTTTTCCGATGGCCTGCCCTCGCGCTTGAAAAATCCGCCGGGGATCTTGCCGGCCGCGTAGGTTCGCTCCTGGTAATCCACGGTCAGCGGCAAGAAATCCTGACCTGGCTTGACGTCCTTGTTGCCGACGACGGTTACCAGCACCACGGTGTCGTCCATGTTTACCATGACGGCGCCGTGAGCCTGGCGAGCAACTTCGCCGGTTTCGAGCGTCAGCGTATGGCGCCCGTAGTTGATGGTTTTCCTGGTTACGTTCAAGAGGGTTTCCTCTGATGCTGAATTGCGAAGGAGCGTTGGCCACTCCTTGACGCGGTTGATCGCTTCGGGATTTCCGGTCGGCGCATCGCTGCCGGTCCGGATTACGGGAAATTCTTAAGGCTTGCCCGGGGTGACCGAAGGAGATGAATTCTTTACTTGCGAAGCCCGAGGCGATCGAGCAACGAGCGGTACCGGTCGCCGTCCGCCTGGCGCAGGTAGTCCAGCAACTTGCGGCGGCGGCTTACCATTCTCAACAGCCCGCGACGGGAATGATGGTCCCTTACATGGGCCTTGAAATGATCGGTCAGATCGTTGATGCGCGCGGTAAGCAGCGCGACCTGCACTTCCGGGGAGCCAGTATCGGCCTTGGCCCGCTGATGTTCCTGCAGAATCTGAGCCTTCTGGCTCGTCGTTATAGCCATTACCCTGTCTCCGAAAGAAAGGCCGACATTCTACCCGCGGCATCTCGGGTTTCCAAGCGTTTCTAGGGGGTTAATAGCACATTTGCCGGCTTTTCCGGCACCGTCGCCGAGTTGGCCAGCATGCGTCTCGGGGCGACAATGCCGCCGGGCTGGCCTTCGCCCATCCCCAGAAAAATTCCCGTCGGGCCGTACAACCTGACGGTGCCCTGCTGCACGAGGTCAACAGCGAGCCGCACTTCGAGGCCGGTGCTGACGCGTTTGGCTTCCGCGCTATCGAGACGCAATGCAGGATATGCGTTCATCAGCACATCGACGGGCAGGACATGGGTGGCTGCAACCAGGGACGCTGACTTTTCAAGATCCTCAAGCCCGATTGCCGCGGTTATATCCAGATCAGAAATCCGCGTCCGCCGCAGCGCCATCAAGTACCCGCCACAATCCAGCGCTTGGCCGATATCCTGCGCCAATACCCGGATGTAGGTCCCCTTACTGCAGGTCACCTTAATGGACATAATATTATTCTTTAAATCAATTACTTCTAGCCTCTTTATAACAACGTTTCTTAGGTTGCGGTCTACCTCTATTCCAGCCCGGGCATACTCATACAATGGCCGACCATTTTTCTTCAGCGCGCTGTGCATCGGTGGCCGCTGTAGGATCGGCCCGGTAAAAGCACGCACGACCTCCTGGAATTTCTCGTCGTCGAAATCCGGCATACCGGCTTCGTGTATCGTGCCTTCGGCATCCCCGGTCGAGGTGACAAACCCCAGTCGGATCACCGCCTCGTAAGTTTTGTCTGCATCTAGCAAAAAGCGGGAAAACTTGGTGGCCTCGCCAAGGCAGATTGGCAGCAGACCGGTGGCCAGCGGGTCGAGCGTTCCGGTGTGTCCGGCCTTGATCCGGCCGAACAGGCGTCGGACACGCTGCAATGCGGCGTTGGAAGTCAGGCCGGAAGGCTTGTCGAGGAGCACAACGCCATGAATCATGGGACGGGGGCTGCCGACGATACGTTCGGACTCCGCCAAGGCCATCATTCCTGGCCCTTACCAGGCTTCACCGATGGGCGGGAGGCCACAGCCTCATCGATCAACTTCGACAGGCGCACGCCGCGCTCGACCGATTCATCGTGGACAAAATGAAGTTCGGGAACGACGCGCAGCTTAAGGCCGCCGGCAAGCTGGGAACGCAGGAACCCGGATGCGCGTTGCAGGCCTTGCTGCGTCTGCGAAACGACCTCCGGGCCACCCAGCGTGGTGAAGAAAATCTTCGCGTGCCGGTAATCGTTGCTGACCTCCACGCCGGTCAGCGTAATCATGCCGACCCGCGGGTCCTTGAGTTCGCTGCGGATCCGGTCCGCCAGATCCCTCTGGATCTGATCTGCTATGCGCCCGAGTCTGGAAGGGTCCTTTGCCATGTTCCGCCCAATGAATATGCCGGTCCGACCGGAATCGGCGCAGCAA
>JAXIOX010000062.1:0-3115 GCA_045403275.1 Burkholderiales bacterium
GGATACTGCCGGAGCATCGCGGACAGTTGCTCTGGCGCAGTGGATGTGGCACCGATTCCCCACCGGACCCAGACAAGACCGGCTCTGCATGCTCATATTTTTTATCGCATATCTTTGCGTTCTTTGCGTCTTTGCGGTGAAGGTTTAATTGCGGTGAAGACTTTAAGGTGAAAGTTCTTGTACAAGTACTACTGGGAAGATTTCAAGGTCGGTGAAACGCACCAGATCGGCGAGAAGCGGGTCGACAAGGACGAGATCATCGCCTTTGCGAAGCAATTCGATCCGCAGCCGTTCCACGTCGACGAAGCAGCGGCGAATGTCTCGCTGTATGGCGGCCTGATCGCCAGCGGCTGGCATACGGTTGCGCTGGTGATGCGCATGATGTGCGACTCCTACATGCTCGACTCGGCCAGCCTGGGTTCGCCCGGCATCGACAATCTCAAGTGGCTGAAGCCGGTGCGTCCCGGCGATACCATCCGCGCGCGGCGCACCACGCTCGAAGTCCGCGCCTCTGCAAGCAGGCCCGAAATGGGATTGGTCAAGACCCGCTGGGAGGTATTCAATCAGAACGGAGAGCAGGTCATGACCATGGAAGGCTATGGCATGTTCCGGCGCCGCAATCCCGGGGGCCTGGCCCCATGAGCGACCCGTTCAAGCACAAGGTCCACGTTCTCTTTCGCAAGGAAGACCTCGATCACGAGCGCCTCGAAGGCAAGGTGGCGATCGTGCTCGATGTGCTGTTCGCCACTTCCACCATCATCACCGCGCTCGCCAAGGGGGCCGCCGAAGTGATCCCGACGCTTGACGAAGCCGGTGCCAATGCCGAAGCGCAAAAACATCCGAAAGGCAGCTACGTGCTGGCCGGGGAACTGTACGCGGAGACGCTGCCCGGTTTTGCGTCGCCCACGCCGCTGGCGTTGCTCAAGGAAGACATCGTCCGCAGGAAGCTCATCTACTCCACCACCAACGGCACGGTGGCGCTGCGGCAGTCCTCGCACGCCGAGCACGTTTATGCAGCCGCGCTTCTGAACGGCGAAGCGGTGGTCCAACATGTTCTCAGGAGCCATCCCGGGCAGACCATCCTGATCGTCTGTTCCGGCTCGATGGGCATGGTCAATCTCGAAGACGTTTACGGCGCCGGTTATCTGGTCGATCTGCTGTCGAACGCTTTGAACGAAAGCAGTGATTTCTCCGATGCGGCGCTTGCCGCACGCAGCCTGTTCCGCGCCGAGGATGCGGCCGACTGCCTGCTGCGTTCCCGCGTCGGCCGGATGATGATCGAGCGCGGTCTTACCCATGAAGTGCATTTCGCTGCGGAGCTCAGCACGCTCTCCGCGGTTCCCAAGCTTGTCGGCGGCCGCCTGCTGCTTGCCTGACGCAGAGTCGTGTGCGCAAGACAGCGGCATACGTGGCCGGACAACTGTCGCAGTCGTTTCCGCATGAAAATTTAGGACCACGAGCGCAGTCCGAATCGGTCCTGCCGCGTTAGAATGCCGGATCACTCTTCCGTCCTTCCGGAAAGAGGTAAGTCGAGGAATTAATGAGGAATTGTTTACTTGCAACTGTTGCGATCATACTTGCGACACCGGTTCCGGCAGCGGCCGCACTGGACTGCAGCAGGGCCAGGTCCAATGCCGAGAAAATGTTGTGCTCGAACAGCCGGCTTGCGCTGGCGGAAGAGCGCATGGCGTATGCGTTTCGCGAGGCCATCCGCCGTGGTGCGGACCCTTCCGCGCTCATGCAAACGCAGCGCCGATGGACCTCCGAAATCCGCGATGCGTGCAACGAAGTGGAATGCATGTTGAAGGCCTATGAAAACCGGACTGCGGAACTTGAGAATCCCTGAAGCCGGCTTTCTTTCCTGCCGGAAATATGTTCCGCATCTGTTATGCATGCGGCAGCGGGACTGAATCATGCGCAGGTGGCTGCTCACTCTTAACCCCGCGATCGGCCTTCTGGTGTTGTTCATGGTCCTGATCACCAATGCGGCCATCACGTACCGCAACGGCATACTTCTTGGCGAAAATTCCCGGAACGCTGCGCAAGCACTCAATTCCTCGCGGCTCGTGGTTGAACTTCAAGGGCGGCTGGTCGATGCCGAAACCAGCCAACGCGGTTTCATCATCACCGGCAATGCCGACTACCTCGAAGCCTACAACGAAGCGCTGACCAGCCTGACCCCCACCTTCATGGAGCTTTACCAGTACACGTCGCACGATACGAACTGGGCACTCAGGCTCGACGCGCTTCAAGCGCTGGTGTTCCTCAAATTTCGCGAGCTGCAGACGTCGATTGAACTGCGCCGACGCTCCGGATTTGCCGCCGCGCAGAAACTTACCATGACCAACGAAGGCAAGCGGACCATGGACAGGATAAGAAAACTTATCGGCGAGTTCCGCAGCGACGAGGCGCGCGCATTTTCGTTACAGGAAAACCGGGTGCAGGAAACCGTGACGACGGCGCGCGCGAGTTTCTGGGCCGTTACGCTCCTCGGCCTGGTATTGCTGGTTTATGTGTTGTACACGCTGTGGCTCAACCTTGTGGAGATCCGGAAGACCGAAAGTACCCTGCGTCACCAGGCGCTGCGCGATCCCCTGACCGGGCTGTTCAACCGGCGTTTCCTGGATGCCGGCCTGGCCCAGGAGATCATGCGCTCCCGCCGCAGGGGAATGCCGGCTTCGCTCCTTATCCTCGATATCGATCACTTCAAGAACTACAACGACGAGTACGGGCACGAGGCCGGCGATGCGGTACTGCGCGCCATCGGCCAGTTGCTGCAGACACAGGTGCGCGGCAGCGACGTCGCCTGCCGTTTCGGCGGCGAAGAGTTCGTGATCCTGATGCCGGATGCGCCGCTGGAGTCCGCGAAAGAAAGGGGCAAGCAGATCCTGGAGGCCATTCGCGGGCTGGAAATTCCGCACCAGAGGCATTCGTTGCCGCCGGTCACGGCATCCCTGGGTGTGGCCGAGTTTCCGTCCCATGCAAGGGATGCCGAAGGAATTCTCCAGGCCGCGGACAATGCCTTGTACATAGCCAAGCGCACCGGGCGCGACCGCATGGTGGTCAGCGGTGACGTGGAGAAAGCCATTGCCTGACCACCAAGGCTAGCGAATGA
>JAXIOX010000279.1:0-4744 GCA_045403275.1 Burkholderiales bacterium
CAGCGCCTTCTCGCCACCCGAAAGCAAATGGATCGATGTATTGCGCTTGCCGGGCGGGCGTGCGATCACCTGCACGCCGGCATCGAGTATTTCCTCGCCGGTCATGACCAGCTTGGCCTCGCCGCCCCCGAAAAGCACCGGGAACATTTCGCCGAAGTGTTTATTGACGGTATCGAAGGTTTCCTGCAGACGCTCGCGGGTCTCACGGTCGATCTTGCGGATGGCGCTTTCCAGCGTGGCCACGGCTTCGGTCAGGTCTTGCGACTGAGCGTCCAGGTAGGTCTTGCGTTCGCGCGCCGTCGCCAGTTCCTCCAGTGCCGCCAGGTTCACCGCGCCAAGACCGGATATGTCCTCGCTGATACGGTTGATCTCGTTCTGCAGCCTGCCTGCGCGCGCACCTTCCTCCAGCAGCGGCAGCAGTTCCCGCTCGTCGGCGCCGGCTTCCGCCAGTTGGGCGATAAAGCCGTCTTCAGCGATCCGGGCTTCCTGTTCCTTGAGGCGGAGTTCATTGATGCGCTCGCGCAACGGCGCTAGTTTTTGTTCCGATGCCAGACGCTCCTGCTCGGTGGTGCGCAGCCTGTCCTCGGCGCCCTGCAGTTCGTCGCGTCCCTGTTTCAGGCGTTGCTCGCGCTCGACCCTGACGTCGAGATGCTCCTGCAGTTGCGCCTGCAGCGTGCCCTCGTCGCTTTGGGAGATTTCCGCGGACAGTGCCTCGGATTCGCTGGTGAGGCGTTGCAAATTCTGAGAAATAGTATCAAGGAAATTATCTATATCCATGATTTTAGTTGATATAGTTATCTCCTGAAATTGTGCTTCCTGGTGCTGCCGCTCAACTTGCTGGGCGTTTACCCGGCTATCCTGCAACGCCGATTCCGCATTTGCGTGCGCCTGCCCGGCGGACTCGAGCCCAGTCCGAAGCGCATCCATTCCGGCGGCCAGCGCATCGATCTGACGCCCCGCCTCCTCGCGTTGCGCCGACTCACGCGCCATTTCGGTGTCGATCTCTGCAAGCTCACGCACGATCTGCTCGCCACGCGCCTTGAGGCGCTCGGCAAGCTGCGACAGGCGCACGTGGTCAAGTGTCAACTGGTGATGATGTTCCTGCAATTCCGCCATCGCCCGCCGCAGGCGCTCGGCCTCCGTGCGGCGCTCGTCGAATTCGGTCTTGCGGGAAATCGCGGTGGCGCGCTGCCGTCCCAGTTCCTCGTCGGCTTGGCCGCGCTCCGTGAACAACGCCTCGATTTCGCGCTGGCGCGACAGAATGCCGTGCATTTCTGAATCGGCCGCATGGAAACTCACACTGGTGGCGGTGAATACATGCCCCTGCGCACTGACCAACATCGCGCCGGAGGGCAGGTCGCGGGCCAGTTCCAAGCCCTTGGCGGGGTCCGGCAACACGTAGACGTGCGCCAGCCAGTCGCCAAGCACCGCCGCCAGGCGCGCATCGGTGCAGGTCACATAATCGGTCAGCCGCGTGAACCCCGCCGCCGCCGCCGGCTCGGCGGCGGCGGCAGCCGCGGCGATGCGGTGGAAGGAAACCTTTCCTGGCGGCGTCTCTGCCAGCCAGGCATGCACCTGCACGAGGTCGGAGAGCCCGACGCTGTTAAGGCGCTCGCGCAATACCGCTTCGAGCGCGTTCTCCCAACCTTCCCGGATCCTGATTCCTTGCCACAGGTGTGGGTTGCGGCGTAATTCGTGGCGTTCCAGCCAGGGTTCGATTTCGCCCGCGCGGCTAACCTGCTCCTGCAGTGATTGCAGCGCAGTGAGCCGTGCATCGAGCTGGTTGAGGCGCTGTTGGGTCTGCTCGGCATCCTGTTCCGCGCCGTGCGTCACCGCTTCCCGCGTGGGCAGATCGGCGTCGCACTTTTCCAGCGCATCGCGCAGTTCATAGAGCCGCCGAGCCAGCTCCCCGATCTGCGTTTCCATTCTTACCAGTTCGCTCAGGTTCGGCACTTCCAGGCCATCGCGCTCGTCTTCCAGTCGCGCACGCCGCGTTTCGAGTTGCTGCAGCAGCTTCTCGCCGTGGCCGGCACGGGCTTGTTCCAGTTGCAACTGCTGTTCGGCCTGGATGAGGCGGCGCTGCGCCTCGGCGAGCTGCGCCTGCGCGGCCCGATACGCCTCGTCGGCCGCCGGCAAGTCTGCCCGCGCGGTCTCCAGTTCATCCGCAAGCGCCGCCAGCTGCTCGTGTGCTTTCGCCAGCGACTCCTCGCTGGAACCGCGCGCGGCCTCCTGCGACGCCTGGTGGCTGCGCTGCTCGACTTCCTGCGTGCGAACCGACTCGAGCTGGTGCTGGGCGCGATTGCGGCTGTCGCGGAGGTGCTGGACCTGCTGCTCGATGCGGGCGACTTCGGAGTTAACTTCATAGAGCGCGCCCTGGGCGGCGTGCACCGCATCTGACGCGCTGTAGTGGCTGGCGCGCAATTCCTCGACGCGCTTTTCGGCATCGCGCAGGCTGGCGGTTTCGGCTTCCAGTTCCACGCCCGTTGCCTCGATATCGCGGCCAATGCGTGCACGCTGCGCAGCCGCATCGCGTTTGCGCAGCAGCCACAGCGTGTGCTGCGTACGCTTCAGTTCCGCCTCCAGCTCCCGGTACCTGCCCGCCCTCTCGGCCTGGAATTCAAGACGCTCGAGCTGTGTGCCCAGCTCCCTGCAGATATCGTCCACCCGCAGCAGGTTTTTGCGCGTGTCTTCGAGTCTGAGTTCGGTTTCGCGCCGTCGCTCGCGGTACTTCGATACCCCGGCCGCTTCCTCCAGAAAGCTGCGCAGGTCTTCCGGCCTGGCCTCGATGATGCGCGAAATCATCCCCTGCTCGATGATGGCGTAGCCGCGGCCACCCAGGCCCGTGCCCAGAAAGATGTCGGCCACGTCGCGCCGGCGCACGTGCACGTTGTTGATGTAATACGAGGATTCGCCGTCGCGCTCGAGCACGCGCTTGACCGAGATCTCGCCGTACTGCGACCACGGCCCGGCGGCCTTGCCCAGGCTGTTGTCGAAAATCAGCTCGACACTGGCGCGGCCGACCGGCTTGCGCTCGCCTGAGCCGTTAAAAATGACATCCTGCATGTTCTCGCCACGAAGCTGCTTGGCCGAGGATTCCCCGAGCACCCAGCGCACCGCGTCGATCACGTTGGATTTGCCGCAGCCGTTGGGACCGACGACGCCGACCAATTGGCCGGGGACCGGTATGTGGGTAGGGTCGACGAAGGACTTGAAACCGGCCAGCTTGATGTGAGTGAGTCGCACTATGGCAATTTTATAAAGGCTTATAATTTGAACGGATGCCCATAAAACAAGCGCCTGGGGCCCCTAACAAGGACCAGGCGCGTGTTTTTTCAGGGCGTATTTTAACAACTGAATCGCCCCCAAGAGAATGCCAAGCAAGCCGGCGCTTACCCTGGCGACCTTCCCCAATCCGAATCCGTCGCGGGATTACCTGATTCATATGGAGATTCCGGAGTTCACCTGCCTCTGCCCGATGACCGGACAGCCGGACTTTGCCACGCTTTGCCTCGATTACGTTCCGGACCGCAAATGCGTGGAACTCAAGAGTCTGAAAACCTATATCTGGGCTTACCGCGACCAGGGTGCTTACCATGAAGCCGTCACCAACCGCATTCTCGATGATCTTGCCACGGCGACGAAGCCTCGTTTCATCCGGCTGACTGCGCGTTTCTACGTACGCGGGGGCATTTTTACCACCGTCACCGCCGAACACCGCAAGAAGGGCTGGAAGCCGTCGCCGCGCATCGATCTCGACAGGATCGCACCTCAATCAAGCGTGCGCTGATCTTTCCGCGGCCTGTTGCAGCCGTCCGGAATACAGCGTAGCCGCCACCACCATTGCCCCGCCCGTCCACTGCCTCAAGGTCATCGCCTCGGACGCAAGCACATACGAACCGACCGCGGCGAACACAAGTTCCGACAGGAATATGACGATCGCCTGATTGGCGCCGGTGTTTGCCAGTCCGTACTGCACCACCAGGTTGACCGAGAAAATCACCACGGCGAGCAGCACGACCAACAGCCAGGCGTAAGCATCCAGTGCCCGCAGCGAACGCGCGGGATCCTCGATCAGCATTACCACCGGCAGCGCCACCAGCGACACTCCGGCCCACACGCACAGCGAGCGCAACGCCACATCGACGTGCCTTGCCTTGCGGCTGAGCACATTGGTCAGGGCAAACGCCATCCCGGACGACAGACCCAGCCACTCGGCGCCGCTGCGCGGTAGCGGCAAGTCCGGGCCCGTCCGGCCGAGCATGATCAGCGCTCCGCCCAGCGACAGAGCCATCACGAAATAGCCGGCCGCACCCGGTTTCTCGCCTAGCAGGACCCGCGCAAACACCAGCGTCCATAACGGTGCCAGGTAGAACAGCAGCATGACCTGCATTACTTCGCCACGGATGGTGGCGAGGACATAGGCGAGATTGCACCAGCCCGCCGCCAGCGCCATGGCTGCAAGCAACCATGCGGACCGGGCGATCTGGGTCGTGCGCCCGCGCAACAATGCCAGGCCGGGGAGCAGCGCGAGGAAATACGTCAGAAACGAAGCCAGCGCGCCGCCGACTCCGGCCGCATCGAGCGCGCGATACGGAAACCAGATCAGCCCCCACACCAGGGCCGCGGTGAGCAGCGAGACGATCGCCAGCGAGTTGTTCTTGTTCAACGAGTGTCCTGTTCCGCTGATTCGTGGGACAACTTGCAAACCTTGGCAGGCAGACCTTATATCCAATATGACAGCAAT
>JAXIOX010000167.1:0-3345 GCA_045403275.1 Burkholderiales bacterium
ACGCGATACGGCGGCGGCATCGAGAGAGTTCTTCGGTGAAAATCTCAGTGGCTCGTGGTTAGTGTCTAGTGGCTGGTAGAAGAATCAAACGCAGACAATGAGTGCCGGCAGGGGTTCACCAGACACTAGCCACCAGCCACCTCCTACTGCATGCCCGCTGTGCGTGCAGCCTGGCGGCGAAGTGCTCTGGGACGACGGTTTCGCGCGGGTGGTGCTGATCGGCGATGCTGATCATCCCGCCTATTGCCGGGTGATCCTGAATTCCCACAGGAAAGAGATGACCGACCTCACCGAAGTCGAACGCGCGCGGCTGATGAAAACGGTGTTCGTCGTGGAGCGCGTGCTGCGCGAACTGCTCGAACCGGAAAAGATCAACTTGGCGAGCTTCGGCAACATGGTGCCGCACCTGCACTGGCACATCATTCCGCGCTTTGCCGACGATCCGCATTTTCCCAACCCCGTTTTCGGAAGCCGGCATCGCGACGGCGCCCGTCGGCTGCCGGCGGAATTCGTGCGCTCGATGCGACAGCGGTTGGCCGGGTTGCTGGAGAAAGAACCCTAGCGGGAAATCGCGGGCTCCTCGACCGCAACCGTCGCCGGCCCTTTGGCGGGCAGGCGGCGGGTCTCCGGAAAAATCACCGAGAAGGTGCTGCCGCGTCCGAGACTGCTCTGGACCTCGAGCCGCGCCTGGTGGCGATTGAGCACGTGTTTGACGATCGCCAGGCCCAGCCCGGTACCGCCGGTTTCGCGCGAGCGGCTGCGATCCACCCGGTAGAAGCGCTCGGTCAGGCGGTCGATGTGCTGCGGCTCGATGCCGATGCCGGTGTCACGCACCGCGAACACGGGACTGCCTTCGCGTCTCTCCCAGCGTATTTCCACCTCGCCGTTTTCCGGCGTATAGCGCACCGCATTGCTGATCAGATTGCCGAAGGCGCTGCGCAGCTCCTCGGTGTTTCCCCTGAGCCACACGTTCGTTTCGAGCATGACGCGCAACTTGTGCCGGCCGGCGGAAAGCGCTATCGCATCCTGGTGCAGCGCCTTGACCAGCTCCGCAACGTTGACGTCCTCCTCACGCAGCGGATTCTGCGTGCTCTCCAATCGCGACAACGTCAGCAGGTCTTCGACCAGCCTGGTCATGCGGCTGGTTTGCTGGGACATGAGCAAGATCGAGCGTTGCGTCAATTCCGGGTCCGGCTTCTTCATGTTGGTCAGGGTTTCGAGAAAGCCGCCGACCACGGTCAGCGGCGTGCGCAACTCGTGCGACACGTTGGCGATGAAATCGCGCCGGGTCGTCTCCAGCCGTTCCCAGCGGGTGATGTCGCGTCCGAGGATGAGTTTCTGCCGGTCGCCGTAGGGAACAAGTTGCACCGACAGTACTATCTCGCCCCGCTCGCGCGAAACCGGCAGCACCAGCGATTCACCGACCTGGCCGGAAGACAGGTGTTCGACGAACTGCGGCTGGCGCAGGATGTAGGTGATCTGCTGGTCGCGGTCGCGTTCGTTGTCGAGACCGAAGTAGTCCTCCGCCTTGGGGTTGCACCACTCGATGCGATCCCCTTCGCCCAGGATCACCACTGCGTCAGGGAGCGCCGCACCCGCGAGTTGAAAGCGCGACAGTGCCTCGCTGAGCTGCACTTCGCTTTGCTCGTGGCGTTTGAGCATCCTGAGCAGGTGCGAGTGCACGTACTCCCACGCTCCGGTGCCTACCGGCGCGGTTTCCGGGCGGGCGTTCTGCAGCCAGCGGTAAAGCGCGGTAAGGTTGAAAAGGTGATGGAAAAGCAGGACCAGGAGTAGCGCCGAGAGGACCAGCAAAGCGCCCTCGCTGCCGAGAATCGGCCAGGAGACCAGCGCCAGAATGCCGATCAGGACGACGGTGGAGAGGGGTCTGCCCCACATGGCCTTCAAGCGTTCCGTCCTCCGGGTTAGCCTGGGCGGATTATCCCAGAATTTGCCGGGCGGGAAGCGCCCGGTCAGGCTGCGGAGAAGCGGTATCCGGTGCCGCGCACGGTTTGCACCAGGCGGTCGAGCCGGGTGGGTTCGAGCGCCTTGCGCAGTCGCCGGATATGTACGTCTACGGTGCGCTCTTCTACGAAGACATGGTCGCCCCATACCTGGTCCAGCAACTGGGTGCGCGAATGCACGCGCTCCGGGTGCGTCATCAGAAAATGCAGCAAGCGGAATTCAGTGGGGCCCAGCACCACCGGTTCGCCGTTGCCCGAGATGCGGTGGCTGGCCGGATCGAGCTTCAATCCCCCGAGTTGGACTACGTCGTCGGTCATCTGCGGCGCGCGTCGCCGCAATACCGCCTTGATGCGGGCATTAAGCTCGCGCGGCGAAAACGGCTTGGTGATGTAGTCGTCGGCCCCGGTATCCAGGCCCGTCAGCTTGTCCTGCTCGTCGGAACGCGCGGTGAGCATGATGATCGGCACCGTCCGGGTCCGCTTGTCGGTTCGCAGCCTGCGGGCAAAATCGATCCCGGATAGTCCGGGTAACATCCAGTCCAGCAGCACCAGATCGGGCAAGGCGTTCTGGACCAGATTCATCGCCTGCTCGGCGTTGTCGGCGCGCAATGGCTGGTGGCCGGCCTGCTTCAGGTTGTACGCGATCAACTCCTGAATTGCCGGTTCGTCTTCGACCACGAGAATGGTGGCTGCCATGGCTGCTATACCAGTCGGATTTGAGCGTTTGCAATACTATGAAGCAAATGTTACAAGTTCATGACTGTTTTCGACGGGCAATAGCGGAAAATGCAGCATGGCCCGGGCGAGCGCCCACGGCTATGATGCAGTCCGGCGCCTGCGTTCCAGGGCATTCGATTCTAAGTAAACAAATTCCCGTGGCAGGACTTCGACCCGGGGCGCCCCGCCCCACCGAAATCAAGCTCCACCAGAAGTCGCGCGTTCTCGAAATCGCGTTCGACGACGGCAAGTCGTTCCGACTGGAGTGCGAGCTGCTGCGCGTTTACTCGCCATCGGCGGAGGTGCGCGGCCACGGGCCGGGTCAGGAGGTGCTGCAGCCCGGCAAGAAGGACGTCGAGATCACGGCGGTCGACCCGGTGGGCAATTACGCGGTGCGGCTGGTGTTCAGCGATGGTCACGACACCGGGCTGTACTCGTGGGACTATCTTTACGGATTTGGCGAAGACAAGGAAAGGTTGTGGAAGGAATATCTGGACCGGATGGCAAAAGAAGGCGCCAGCCGCGAGGCCGTGCCGGTCCCTGGCCAGTCCCTGCCCAAACCCGGCTGGAAAAAGCTCTGACCTTTGCAGACTAGAGCAGCTCTGAACGCAGAGGACGCAGAGGACGCGGAGGAAGATCGGAAATGATGAAACACTTGGGCAAGCCG
>JAXIOX010000093.1:0-12766 GCA_045403275.1 Burkholderiales bacterium
CGTCACCCGGTACCGGCGCGCATCCCCCCACCCCAACCCTCCCCCGCTCGCGGGGGAGGGAGAGGGAGGGGGCGTTTCTGCCGAGCTGACTGACACATGCCACTAGGAACGCCTTGCCGACAACAGCTTGTGCAAGCTGATTTTTCGGACTTCTAATTTGCTGGTCTCGATGTGGGCCCTAAGTAACCCGATGGCGCGATCGGCGTCGTGCCGCAGCACCGCGCGCAGAATCTGCGCATGCTCCAGGTAGGTGGCGGCAATGCGGCCGGTTTCGGTGAAATCGAGCCGGCGCAGCAAGTGGATGCGTTCGGTCACCTCCTGATGGCAGCGTGCCATCTCGCGATTGCCTGTGGCGGCAACCAGTGTGCAATGAAACGCTTCGTCCAGCGCGCACACCCGCTCCCCGTCGTCGAGCCTTGCATCCGGTGGTATCAGCCAGACTGATTTCAGTTCCTCCAGGTTGGGGCGCTCGGCCTGATCGCAGAGCTGTTTCACCGCGGCGGTTTCGAGCGCGATGCGCAGATCGTACAGATCGTCGAACTGCTTGAAGTCGAGTTCGCGAACGCTCCAGCCGCTGCGAAAGTGCACCTGCAGGTAGCCTTCGCGCTCCAGGCGGTAAAGCGCTTCGCGCGCCGGGGTGCGACTGACGTTCAGCCGCCCGGCGATCTCGTTTTCCGAAAAACGATCCCCGGGCAGCAGGCGGAAATCGAAGATGTCTTGCTTGATGACCAGATACACGGACTCGGCGAGCGACGGTTTGCGCTCCTGGTCCGTCGCCACTTTCTTGCGCTTGCCGGCGGCAGGACTGGCGGTCGCCAACCGGCCGCGATTTCCGTTCCGCTTCAACGCGCGGCCTTGCTGGCGAGATACGCGCGCCAGCTGCCGAGGTGAGAGATCTCCTCGGCGCCGCGCACCGCCCAAGTCTCGCACAGGAAACCCTGAACCCACTCGCCGT
This sequence comes from Burkholderiales bacterium, assembly GCA_045403275.1. Taxonomy (GTDB): domain Bacteria; phylum Pseudomonadota; class Gammaproteobacteria; order Burkholderiales; family JACQAP01; genus JACQAP01. The sequence goes on from JAXIOX010000093.1 coordinate 956, forward strand.
CATCGAGTTCGACGCGGCCGATTCCCAGCGGCGACGGAATCGCCGCTACGAATGAGCCGTATTCGGCTAGGGGCAGCCTCCACACCTCGACGTCGATCACGCTGCCGTTGTCGGCATCGCGAACCAGGCCGGGTTTTGGCGGCGTCGTGCCGGGCAACGCGAACAGCCGGTAACGCGCCGTGGTGCGCGCCGGTTTTTCCAACCGCGCCCCGCGCTCGGTCAATTGATGATTGAGCGGCAGGCCCGACAGGTGCGCCCCGACCACTGCCACGCGCACGCGATCGTCGCCGGTGGTGATCGGTGCGGGCGGCGGCAGTACTTCGTCCAGTGCGCCGAGCTTGAGCCCGGTGAGATGATGGAAGCGCTGCGCCAGATCCGCGAGCATGAGATCGGTTCCAGCCGGCGCGATCAGAGTGATGCCGAAAGGCAGGCCGTCCGGCCGCATCGAGCCTGGAACCGCGCAGGCGGCGAGGTCCATGAGGTTCACGAAATTGGTGTAGTGCCCGAGCCTGCGGTTGTTGAGAAACGGTTCCGAAAGTACTTCCTTGATGGTGTAGATGGTCGGTGCGGTCGGTACCACCAGCACGTCGGCGCGGTCCCAGAGTCGTGCCGCGCGCTTTTTCAGCGCCTCCAGCTTGGTCAGCGCGGAGAAAAGGTCCGCGGCCGAGAACTTGGATGCCCCCCCGATGATTTTGCGCACCACCGGGTGCACCTGGTCGGGACGGCGTTCGAAGAACGGCCGGATTGCTGCCAGCCGCTCCGCCACCCAGGGCCCTTCGTAGAGCAGCGCGGCGGTCTCCAGGAACACCGAGAAATCGACGCCGATCGGCCTGCCGCCGAGGCCTTCGAGCTTGTCGACGGCGTCGTTGAATGCGTGCCTGGCGTGGTCGTCGCCGTGGAACTCGAGCGGTTCGGGCAGCGCGAAAGTAAAGCGCTCGGGCAGCGGCGGAACGGAAAGATTCAGGGCGCGCGACCACGGGTCGTCCGCATCCGGGCCGCGTGCCGCACCGAGTACCGCGACCGCGTCGGGCAGGGTGAGCGCGAAAATCGATACGCAGTCCAGCGACTGGCAGGCAGGTACCACGCCGCGCGCGCTGATCAGGCCGCGGCTGGGTTTCAAGCCGACGATGTTGTTGAATCCGGCCGGTACCCGGCCCGACCCCGCGGTGTCAGTCCCGAGCGAAAAGCTCACTTGGCCGCGGGCGACCGTGACCGCCGAACCGGAACTGGAACCTCCGGAGATATACTCGGGCCGGAATGCGTTGGGCACTGCGCCGTAGGGCGAGCGCGTGCCCACCAATCCGGTGGCGAACTGGTCCAGATTGGTCTTGCCGACCAGGATGGCGCCGGCTGCCTCGAGTTTCTCCACCGCTGTGGCGGAGCGCTCGGGAACGTATGAAAACGCGGGACAGGCCGCGGTGGTCGGCAGCCCGGCAACATCGATGTTGTCCTTGACCCCGAACGTGACCCCGTACAGCGGCAGGCGGTCGATTGCGCGCGGGTCGTCGCGCAGCAACTGTTCGAGTTGGCGGGCGCGGCGTTTGAGCGCGTCGGGTCCGACCCTGCAGATCCAGGCACAGGCATAGGCTTCATCGTCCCCGGACTGCAGTGATTCCACCGCTGCGCCGGGTGTACGCTTGCCCGACCGGTAATCGGCGAGCAGCGAAGGTATGATCATCGGCACTGCTTTCCCCCGTGTTGCATCTTGTATACCATTGAGTATACCAAGGCAGCGCAAACCGGGCGCGGCGTGGTTCTCTGGTCGGGTTCACCAGTACCGCCCGGAAGGCAGACTGATCAGTGAGGAGGGTAAAAAATGGCAACCAAGGGGATCGAGGCCGAACCGTACGAACTGGAATTCGATCCGAAGACCACGGCGCTGCTGATCATCGACATGCAGCGCGATTTCGTCATGCCGGGCGGATTCGGCGAGGCACTGGGCAACGACGTCACGCCGCTGCAGGCGACCATCGCGCCGACCAAGCGGGTGCTGGAGGCGGCGCGGAAGCAAGGCATGCTGGTCATCCACACCCGCGAGGGCCATCGGCCGGACCTCACCGACTGCCCGCCGACCAAACTGGTGCGGGGCAGAGGAAAGACGCGCATCGGCGATCCAGGGCCGATGGGGCGCATCCTGGTGCGCGGAGAAATCGGCCACGATATCGTGCCGGAACTGTATCCCGCACCCGGGGAACCGGTGATCGACAAACCCGGCAAGGGCGCGTTCTATGCCACCGACCTCGAGCTCATCCTGCGCGACCGCGGCATCAAGACGCTGATCGTATGCGGCGTGACGACCGAAGTCTGCGTCAACACCAGCGTGCGCGAAGCCAACGACCGTGGCTACGAATGCGTGGTGCTGTCCGATTGCGTCGGATCGTATTTCCCGGAGTTTCAGAAAGCCGCGCTCGCCATGATCAAGGCCCAGGGTGGTATCTTCGGCTGGGTGTCGGACTCCCGCCGGGCGTTGGCAGCGCTCGGTGCGTGAGGTCCACAACGCGGCTGTGGGGCGCGGTTCGGGCGGTTCCGTGACAGACGACGGGAAGGTCTTGTTTGCGGACAGCGTCGGCGCGTACGTGCCGAAGCACGCCCTCGCGCAGGTACACAGCGTTTTCCCGCGCGCCTGCAACTTCGAAACGGATTCCGGCGAACTGGTAACGCTCCTCGCACCCGGCTCCGGCAATCTCCCGCACGGAATCCGCTGCGCCTTGCCGTTCGCGCCGCTTTACACGCGGTTGCGCCAGGGGCAGGCGGCAACACTCGAAGGCGCAGCATTGCGCATTCCCGCTGCGGATTTCGTGATGGATTTCTCCCGCGCCGCAGTCTGGAACGGAACGCTCGCCGCGTCTCCCGGGCTGCGCGGCGCGGGGACGCAAGGAGCGCTCGGCGAATTGTGCGAGACGCTGCGCGCGCGTGCGCCGGATCTGGGCGTCGCACCGGCGCTGTTCTCCTCCAGCAACCCCCACTCCACGCTCGAGCGCGCGCTGGTCGCGCGCATGGGGCAAACGCTGCCGATTCTGGCGCGCGCGACCGCAACCAACGATTCCGACACAGTCGTTTCAGCCTTTAGCGCACTGGTGGGCCTCGGCACCGGGCTCACGCCGGCGGGAGACGACTTCATCGTCGGTTACTTCGCGGCGCTGTGGAGCCGGTCGTACCGCGAACCCGGCATCGCTGCGTTGCTGCGCGCGCTCGCGGTGCCGGTCGGGCAATTGTCGCTGCATACCAACGCGATCAGTCGCCAAATGCTGCTCGACGCGCTTCAAGGTCAGTTCGCGGAGCGCCTGACCGAAGTCGTGCGTAGCGTTTGCGATGGCGGCGACGTTGCTGGCGCTGTCATGCGGGCGCTGGAAGTCGGACACAGTTCGGGTGCGGACGTCTTGTGCGGGCTGCTGTTCGGATATTCGCCTGCGCTGGTTGCGCGGCGGATTCAGGCCTCTGTCACAGACCATCATTTCGGAGATCGCGGTGCCGCGCTCGCGGTAGCGATCGCCGGCTGATCAGGGAGAACGGGACTTGTCGGCCACACTGGTGAAAATCGTGCCCCGGGAATACCGGGACTCGGTCTCGCTGATGCAACTGTCCGCGATGCTGGGCAAGCTCCCGGGCGTGGAGCAGGCTTCGGCCGTGATGGCCACCGAGAACAACCTGGCTTTGCTCGCGGAAGCAGGGCTGCGCGTGGACGCAAAGGGCGCGAATGCGAGCGACCTGCTGATCGTCGTGCAGGGCGAGAAGTCGGCGCTGCCTGCCGCCATCGAAGAGGCGATAAAGAGCCTCACGCGCCAGACCGAGGACAACGGCGCAGAAGCGCGCGCGGCCCTGCGCCCGCGCAGCCTACAAATGGCGCTGAAGACCACGCCGGAAGCCAACATGGCGCTCATTTCCACTCCGGGGGATTATGCGGCGGCCGAAGCGATGAAAGCGCTGCGCCTCGGACTCAACGTGATGTTGTTCAGCAACAACGTCTCCGAGGCGGAAGAACTCCTGCTCAAGCTTTTCGCGCGCGATGCCGATCTTATCGTCATGGGCCCCGACTGCGGCACCGCGATCATCAACGGAACGCCGCTCGCCTTCGCCAACGTGGTGAAGCGCGGGCCGATCGGTGTGGTGGGCGCCTCGGGCACGGGGTTGCAGCAGGTCACCGTGTTGGTGGACCGGCTTGGCTCGGGAATCTCGCAGGCGATCGGCACCGGCGGGCGCGATCTGCATCGCGATATCGGCGCGATCTCGATGCTCAAGGGGCTGAAGGACCTGGCCGCGGATCCCGCGACCCAGGTCATCGTGCTGATATCCAAACCACCCGCTCCCGAAGTGGCCGAGCGCGTGCTCGCCGAGGCCGCCAAAGCCGGCAAGCCGGTGGTGGTGAACTTTCTCGGCACCGATCCGAAGCAGGTCGGGCGTAAAGGCGTGCACGCAGTGAAAACGCTGGAGGATGCGGCGCGTGCGGCCGTCGCCATCGCCAAGGGCGAAAAACCGCGTGACAGTTACGCCGAACCGCCGTCCGCACCGTCCGGGCTGCCGCGCTTCGCCGATACGCAGCGCTATGTGCGCGGGCTCTACAGCGGCGGGACATTCTGCTACGAGGCCACCCTGCTGCTGGGTGAACTCCTGGGCGAAGTGCACTCCAATACGCCCACGCGCGGAACCACTGAGCTTGCCGACGTCTGGCAAAGCCGGCAGCACACGCTGGTCGACCTCGGAGACGACGTTTTCACGCGCGGGCGTCCGCATCCGATGATCGACTACCGCCTGCGCACCGAGCGCATCGCCAGGGAGGCGGAGGACCCGGAGACCGCCGTGATCCTGCTCGACGTGGTACTGGGATACGGCAGCCACATGGATCCGTCGAGCGAACTGGTGCCGGCGATCCATCGCGCGCGCGCGACCGCGTCCGAGCAGGGAAGAACCATCGTCTTCGTCGGCCAGATCTGCGGCACCGCCGCCGATCCGCAGGATTTCGCCCGGCAGGCGCGGGCGCTTTCCGATGCCGGCATGTTGTTCGCCGAAAGCAACGCGCAGGCCGTTCGTCTCGCGGCCGGCATCGCCTCTACGCTCGCCCCGGCGCAGGCGCAGCGGCTGCACAAATCGTAGTGCAGGGCCAGAGCGCAATGAACAAGCTGTTCCAGGAAAACCAGCCGCTGATCAACGTCGGATTGCAGTCCTTCGCCGATTCCATCGTGGCGGCCGGGGGCAAGGCGGTGCAACTGGATTGGACTCCTCCCGCCGGGGGCAACCGCACAGCCGGCTGGTGCCTGGCGCAGTTGCTGAACCATCCGTCGCTGGAGGCTGCGAACGAGAAAGCGTACGCCGCCTTCCTCGCCGCGCAGCCGGTGCTGGCCGGGGTCGGCGTCGCGCGCGAGCACCTGCCGGGCATGGGCGATCGCATGATTCTGCACGCCGGATCGCCGATTGCCTGGATGGAAATGTGCGGGCCGATGCAGGGTGCGGTGATTGGCGCGATCCTTTACGAAGGCTGGGCGGCCGATGTCGACGCGGCCTGGCGGCTGGCCGGCAGCGGCAGTATCGCTTTCGAGCCCGCGCACCATCACGCTGCGGTGGGGCCGATGGCGGGGGTCATCAGCCCGTCGATGCCGGTATGGATCGTCGAGAATGCGGCGGGCAGGAACCGCGCGTTCTCCAACCTGAACGAGGGCCTCGGCAAGGTGCTTCGTTTCGGCGCCAATTCTCCGGAAGTGATCAAGCGCCTGCGCTGGATGGCGCAAGTGCTTGCGCCGGCGCTCGCTGCCGCGCTCGCGAAGCTGGGACCGATGGAACTCAAGCCGCTGATCGCGCAGGCGCTGCAGATGGGCGACGAAGTCCACAACCGCAACGCGGCCGCGTCGTCGTTGTTCCTGAAGAGGATCGTGCCCGCAGCGCTGTACTCCGGCTTCGACGCGGCGAAAATCGCCGATGCGGTGACGTTCATCGCCGGCAACGATCACTTCTTCCTGAACCTGTCGATGGCGGCGTGCAAGACCATGCTCGACGCCGCGCACGGCGTGCCGGGCAGCAGTCTGGTCACCGCGATGTCGCGCAACGGCGTGCGCTTCGGCATCCGCCTATCGGGAACCGGCGAACAATGGTTCGAAGCGCCGTCCCCGGTGGTGGGCGGACTGTACTTCCCGAGTTACGGACCGGAGCACGCGGCGCCGGACATGGGCGACAGCTCGATCACAGAGACCGCGGGTCTTGGCGGCTTCGCCATGGCCACGGCGCCGGCAATCGTCCAGTTCGTCGGCGGAACCCCGCAGGACGCGGTCGCCAATACGCGCGAAATGCGGCACATCACGCTGGGACGCAACAGCGCATTCACGCTGCCGGCCATGAATTTCAGCGGCACGCCCGCCGGCATCGATGCCCGCCGCGTGCTCGACACCAACATCACGCCGATCATCAACACCGGCATCGCACACAAGGAAGCAGGCGTCGGCCAGATCGGCGCCGGCATTACGCGCGCGCCACTCGAGTGCTTCACCCAGGCCATCATCGCGCTGGCGTCGCGGGTCGGCGTCGGCATGCCCGGCAGCACCCGCTCCACACCCTCATAGCGGAGATCGCGATGGCCAAGCGCAAACAAACGGCGGTCGTTGCTGTCGGCGGCAATTCGCTGATCGTGGACGATCAGCACCAGTCAATCCCCGACCAGGTCAAGGCGGCGACGACGACTTCACACTACGTCGCCGACATGGTCGAGGCCGGCTGGACCGTGGTCCTCACGCACGGCAACGGCCCGCAGGTGGGCTTCATCCTGCGCCGCTCGGGAATCGCGAAGGGCGTGGTGCCCGAGGTGCCGGTGGACTATGCCGACGCCGACACGCAGGGCGCGATCGGCTACATGTTCCAACGCGCACTCTACAACGAGTTCCAGCGCCGCAAGCTCAAGCGCAAGGTGGTGGCCGTGGTTACGCAGGTGCTGGTGGATCCGAACGATCCCGCGTTCCGCAATCCGACCAAGCCGATCGGCGCGCACATGACCGAGGACGTCGCCAACTCCCTGGCGAACGATTTCGGCTGGGTCGTGAAGGAGGACGCCGGCCGGGGCTGGCGGCGCGTGGTGGCCTCGCCGATGGCGCAGCAGATCATCGAGCGCGACATCATCGAGGCGCTGATCGACTTGGGCTACATCGTGATCGCCTGCGGTGGCGGCGGCATTCCGGTGCTGCGCGACGCGCAGGGCGACCTGCAGGGGCTCGAGGCGGTAATCGACAAGGACTTCGCCTCCAGCCTTCTGGCACGAGACCTCGGTGCGGAATTGTTCGTAGTGTCCACCGGCGTGGAGAAAGTCGCGGTCGACTTCGGCAAACCCACGCAACGCTGGCTCGAACGCATCACGCTGGCGGAGGCGCGCAGGTATCTTGCCGAAGGCCAGTTCCCGAAAGGAAGCATGGGCCCGAAGATCGAGGCGATCATTTCATTTCTGGAGGGCGGCGGCACGCGCGCACTGATCACCAACCCGCCCAATCTCGGGCGCGCGTTATCCGGCGCCACAGGCACGCACATCGTGCCCGCTTGAGCCGCTACCTATAAAGCTTCAACAGACTGCTTCCAGAATGGCATGCCAACGCGCACCCGAGACGCAGGGCCGCGTGGCCCTGCGCCTTACCAACCGTCAACCCGGCGCCACCGCAGTCTGTCGCGACATCGCCAGGCAGAGCGCACCGAACATCACGTAACCGAGCGACACCATCGGCGAGACCATCCAGCCGAGATGCGGCCCGTGGATCAGGCCGACGTAGGCCAGCGCCGCGCCGATGCATGCCGTCGCTGCGGCGTGGGTGAGCTTGCGGTCGATGATGAAGGCGGCCATCGCCCCCAGCACCATGCCGGCCAGCACCGACCCGCTGCCAAGCACCGCCAGGCCCTCATAGACCACGCCGACCTGCCCCAGCGCCGCCATGCCGACTTTGTCGGCGCTGGTGCCAGCAGCGCCGAGCGCGCCGTCGATATTGATCTTGGCCCACTCGGCAATGTTCGGGATGATCGCCAGCACTACCGCCGGCGCATGGTTGGAAGGGCTCGCCTGAAACGCCTGTGCACCGATCACCAGGCCGATGTACAGCAGGATCGGCAGGATCGCCACCAGCGGGATGAGGTTGAGCAGCAGCGCGGTGAGGCCGAGGAAACACACCAGCGCAATCGCCACACCCGTGGCGAGCGAGTAGCCGATGCGGCCGCCTACCGATTTCCAGCCCGGATGGCCAATATAGACCGCCGGCGGGAACGGGCTTCCCAGCATCGAACCCACGATCGCCCCGATGCCGTCCGCGGCGAGGATCTTGCGCAGGTTGTAGTTGTCCCCCGCTGCGGAGGCGCTCTCCACGTTGTTCATCGCCTCGGTAAAGTTGTAGATGCCCAGCGGAATAGCCGTGGCCAGCAGCGGTGCGATTCCCGCCAGGCCGCGGAACACGTCGGCGGAAAACCACGGCAGGTGCAGGCCGAATTGCTCGAAGGCCTTGCCGACTTCCTCGCCCTTCATGTAGTCGCTCCAGCCGAACGCGGCCGCGAGCCAGCCGATCACAACGCCGACTATCACCGCCGCGAGGCCGCCGGGAATCCCGCCGGGCAAGCGGATGTTCGCGGTCCATGCGATCAGCACGATGGCGAAACAGATGAAGCCGATCCATGGCACTTCCCACATCTGGAACGCCGGGCGCATCGAGATGAAGGCGATGGAGATGCCGGCCAGCGTGCCGAGCATCGCCGCGCGCGGCGTCATCTTGCGGATCCACGGCCCGACGAAGCAGCCCAGCAGAACGATCACGCCGATGATGAAGGCCCACGCCAGCCCCGCCGCATAGGCAAGCATCGCATCCTTGGTGGCGAGGTAGGTGGGCAACATGACCACCAGCACCACGATGAACATGTGCGGAACGCTCGGCCCGTAAGGCATCGCCGTGACGTTGGAGCGGCCCTCCTTCTTCGCCAGTTGCCATGCGAGATAGGCGTAGAACAGGTTGCCGATCGGCAGCGCGATGCCCAGCGCCGGCAGCACGCGCCCGAAGACCGTGTCGGGCGGAAGTTGCACCACGTACAGGCAAAGCGTGGTCAGGACGATAACATTGAGCAGAACGTTGGTGAACAGACCGAAGAACCCGTTCCAATCGCCCGGCACCCACCAGCGCGGGCTTGCAGCAGTTCCGGCAGCACTCATGTTTTTTCCCTTCGGTATTGGATTTGTCTGTTTTCTCCCGCCCGGCAGCACTGCGCAGGCTGCTTCACGGCCGCGACGATGGCGTCGTCATAAGCCGGCGGCCCATCGCCGGACAGGCAGGAGCATGCGCCCGCAAGACCGGCAAGTCCAGACCTCCCCGGCTCGATCAGCCGCGCCACGACCGCGGCCGGAGCACCTCATCCCCCGCCTTCTCCCCGCGACGCGCGGAGGAGGCGCTAGGAAAAATGGTAAAACCTTGACGCAAAGACGCAAAGGCGCAAAGAGAAACAAAAACGCGCGAGGGGAAAAACCCTCGATGGATGGGCCGCCAGGTTTTCGTCAACGGAAACAAACGCGATCGCCCAACCCGATTTTTCGCTGTCGTCCATTTCCATTCAGGGTTCCTTTGCGCCTTTGCGTCTTTGCGTCGAATCTTTTGATTCTCGGAAGCGACGCAACGATTCAGTCCCTGGCCTTGGCGAGATAGCTATCGCGCAGCGTACGGTCGATGAAGGCACGCGCGTCGGCGCGATCGAAGCGCTTACCGTCCGCAAGGTTCTGCGCGTACTCGAAAAACGGCTCGAAAAGGCGGCCCTGGTCGACCGGCGCCTTGAGCGTGAAGCGCGCCTCGCGCTGCGCGATATCGTGCCAGGCCGCGCGCACTTCGGCCCAGAACGGATCCGTGCGCGCGAAGTAGTTCTCTCCCGCGCTGAAGTCATAATCCCTGATGCGCTGATAGCGCGCGAATCCGTATTCGCGCGCCAGGTACGGCATTTCCGCACGCGCCTTGCCGCTGCTGTCCAGCACGAGCTTGAGGTTGTTCTCTTCCTGCACCCAGCCGTCCGGCGTGATGGTGTGGCGGTTGGTCCCCAACAGCACCTGATAGTCCTTGCGCACGCTCCACTCGCGGCGCGGCAGCGGCCGCCAGGTCTCGTCGCTGATCCAGGTGGAATAGCTGTCGTTGTGCTGCCAGCGTCCGCGCGCCGCGTAACGCGGGGAATCGTCGACCTGGTACACGCTCTGGACCCAGGCGCCTTCGCGCTGCTGCACGGGCACCGGCCGACGCGCCCACGTATTGGAACCTTCGTAGGCCAGCAGCGTGTCGGACTGGTAACGCCACTCCTGGCGCCAGTGGCGCACGACGATCGGCTTGCTGGTACTGCCGTCTTCCATTTGCACCCGCATCACCAGGATGTGCTGCAGGGCGATGAAGTCGTCGCGGTCCTCCAATACGAAGACGTATTCGGTGCCCCAGCTCTGATAGGGCGCGTCCGGCTTCAAGGCCGGATCGAATCGCAGCACTTCCAGGAAATCGAAACTGACGCGATACGGCCCGGCCATCGCCAGGATCGCGCGGCAGTCGCGCGCCAGCGCGCTCAGGCCGGGCTCGCGCAACCGCTTCCAGGCTTCGCCGGGCGCAGTGTCGAGAACGACCGGGGCGCCGCGCGTACTGGCGCCGCGAGGCTTTAGCGCCCTCTCGCCCAGTGGCCAGGCGAAAGTGAACCAGCTTGCGTCGGCGCCGTCCGCCGCGCCGGGTTCATAGGCTTGCGCGGCGAGCGACAACAACGCGAGGAGAAGGAGGAATGAAGTCTGTCGCAACATGATAATTTTCGGGGTCTCGTAACACATGCGGATTGTAGACGAATGCGGGCGGGCAACAACCGGCGTTGCCAAACGGGCATACTTGCGCAAACATTCCAGGCGCATGCCCGGTACCGTGACCGTAAACTGCAGACTTACCGAGGAGGGTGTCTATGGCTGACGATGGCAGGACCAAAGTGACCATCCTGACCGGAACCTACCGGATCAAGGGGCACATCGAATTGACGCTGGGAGCACGGGTAACGGACTACCTGGTCGAGTCGAAAGAATTTATTGCCGTCACGGACGCGGAAGTCTGGGAGATTGCGGGCCGGCATGTCATGAACACGTCGTTTCTCAACGTCAGCCGCCATCATATCGAGATCGTCATCCCAGGACATTGATCCGGCGCCGCCTGCTTCTCGTGACGGCGCGTTTTGCTTCAGTCGAAGCCGCGCTTGTGCCGTCGCCAAAGCACGATCGTGACCCGTATCGGCGAGGTCAGAGTCAGGGCCGACAGAACCGGATGAATCAGCAGAAAATCCACGCGGATGTTGCATTCGCCGCTGCACAGTACGCAATTCTGCAGCAGATACTCGCAGGCGCCGTAAACAATTCATAGCGTTCCGGTCGCGAGCAGAAGATGGCTGTGTGCGAGCTTGAAGACGGCCACGATCAGCAGGCCGAACAATACGGCAAGCAGTGGAATTCTGATCAACGTCTGCCAGCAGGCCGCCCCGGTCGCGCATGACTACCTGTCCCGGCCGTTCCTAGCGTCCGGCGCGCAAGCGCTCACGAGTTGTCCCGCAGCGATTTCTGGCCCTCCGAAAAGTCTTGTGGCATCATGGAGTTAACGTAAAGGGAGAGTGCCATGACCAGCGACCACCACGCGCAGGAAATCCAGATGCTGCGCTCCGAGATCGAAATGCTTATGAACGAGCGGCAAAGCCTGTTGCGCGCGACCGGCGCGGCGGCGGTGTTTGTCGCCAATCTCGACAGCGAGTCCCTGCCCGAGAGTACCTACGCGGTTGCGGATGTCCTCGCGCATGCACTGAACCAGCTCTCCGAGGACTCGCTGC
>JAXIOX010000005.1:0-6587 GCA_045403275.1 Burkholderiales bacterium
TACACGGGACGCTACCTGCGGCCGATACTCGGCCTGGACAAGGTCGAGAAGCGCGCATCTGGCGCGCGCTGATTTCCGCGACGGCGCAGAACAAAATACCAGCGCTTAACGCAGAGGACGCGGAGGAAAACCAAAAACGAGGAAAAACATGCAGGAGTTAAAAGCAAGCCCGGTGCCGAAGTGACCTCCAATCGCAGGTTTTGACTCTCGAAGGTTCTTGTACTGCTCTTGCCTTTCCTCCGGCGTCGCCGATACGGCGTTGGCATAGCCATCCGGGGCGGGAGGCGGCGCTTCGGCGCACTACCCGCAATCGGCCGACTACGTCGGTAACGTGTCCGTGCGCCGCTCTGCGTCCTCTGCCGTGGGCGTGTTGAATCGGCCTTACTTTTCAGCGGGCTTGGTTTTCTCAGTCTCCGCAGGACGATCCATGAGCTCGACCATTGCCATCGGCGCGTTGTCACCCTGGCGGAAACCGAACTTGAGGATGCGCAGATAGCCGCCGTTACGGTTGGCGTAGCGCGGGCCCAGTTCGTTGAAAAGCTTCATCACCATTTCGCGATCGCGCAGCCGGGAAAACGCCAGGCGCCGGTTGGCGAGCGAGGGCTTCTTGCCCAGCGTGATGATCGGTTCGGCCACGCGCCGCAACTCTTTCGCCTTCGGCAACGTGGTCTTGATCACCTCGTGGCGCAGGAGCGAGTTGGTCATGTTGCGCAGCATCGCCAGGCGATGGCTGCTGGTGCGGTTGAGTTTTCTCAGTCCCAGACGATGGCGCATGATTCGTTCCTCATCTAAAGGCGTCAGAAGATGAACGAGGCGACGCTGTTCTGACGGTCTTCTTCATCCTTCATCCTTCCGCCTTCATCCTTGCCTTTTCAGACCTTTTCAAGCCCGACCGGCGGCCAGTTCTCTAATTTCATGCCAAGGGTCAATCCGCGGGAAGCGAGCACTTCCTTGATCTCGTTGAGCGACTTGCGGCCGAGGTTCGGCGTCTTCAGCAGCTCGGTCTCGGTGCGCTGGATCAGGTCGCCGATGTAATAAATGTTCTCCGCCTTGAGGCAGTTGGCCGAGCGCACCGTGAGTTCCAGGTCGTCCACCGGACGCAGCAGGATCGGGTCCACCTGCGGGGCCTTCGGTTGCTCGATCGGCGCCGGCGTACCCTTGAGGTCCGCGAACAGCGACAGCTGGTCGACCAGGATACGTGCCGCGTAGCGTATCGCTTCCTCGGGTTCGACCACGCCGTTGGTCTCGATGTCCATGATCAGCTTGTCGAGGTCGGTGCGCTGCTCGACGCGCGCGGACTCGACCGCGTAGCTCACCCGCTTCACCGGACTGAACGAGGCGTCCACCATGATATTACCGATGACGCGACCTTCCTTGGCAAGCGCCCGGGTGGTGGCCGGTACGTAACCGCGACCGCCCTCGACCTTGATCTGCATGTCGAGTTTGCCGCCCGGCGCGATATGCGCGATCACGTGGTCTGGATTGATGATCTCGACGTCGTGCGAGGCTTCGATGTCTCCCGCGGTCACCACGCTCTCGCCCTGCTTCTTCAGATTCAGCACCGCCTCACCGCGGTTGTGCATTTTCAGCACAATGCCCTTGAGGTTGAGCAGGATGTCGACCACGTCTTCCTGCACGCCGTCGATCGTGGAGTATTCGTGCAACACGCCGTTGAACTTGACTTCAGTCGGCGCGAAGCCGGGCATCGAGGACAGCAGCACCCGGCGCAGCGCGTTGCCCAGCGTATGGCCATAGCCGCGCTCGAACGGCTCCATCGTCACTTTCGCGTGGAAAGGCGAGATGGTCTGAACATCGATAATTCGCGGCTTCAGAAAGCTGCTTTGCATAAAGGTGACCCTCTACGAGAAATTCGGATCGTTACGGCCCAAAAACGCACGGCCCGGCCGGTCAACATCGGGAACGGCGGGCCGCGATCAGGCTGCGTTACTTCGAGTACAGTTCCACTACCAGCGATTCGTTGATGGTGGCGGGCAGTTCGGAACGTTGCGGCTTCGCCTTGAACGTGCCCTTGAGCGCCTTGATGTCCACTTCAACCCATTCAGGGTAACCGCGTCCTTCCGCAGCCTCGGTCGCGGCCTTGATGCGCAGTTGGCTCTTCGCCTTCTGGGCCACTTCGATCACGTCGCCCTGGCGCACCTGGTAGGAGGGAATGTTCACCCGCTTGCCGTTCACCAGGATGCCGTTGTGGCGCACAATCTGGCGCGCCTCGGTGCGCGAGGCGCCGAAGCCCATCCGGTAGGCCACAGTGTCGAGCCGGCTTTCCAGCATTTGCAGCAGCGCCTCGCCGGTCACTTCCTTGGCGCGCGCGGCTTCCTTGTAGGTATTGCGGAACTGGCGCTCCAGCAGGCCGTAAATGCGGCGGATTTTCTGCTTCTCGCGCAACTGCGTGCCATAGTCCGAACGGCGCAGGTTCTTCTGGCCGTGCTGGCCGGGCGCGTACGAACGGCGCTCAATGGCACACTTGTCGGTGAAGCATTTCTCGCCCTTGAGGAAGAGCTTCTCCCCCTCACGGCGGCACTGGCGGCACTTTGGATCCAGATTTCTTGCCACTACAGTCTCCTTCGATCAGATACGGCGCTTCTTGGGCGGTCTGCAGCCGTTGTGCGGTACCGGAGTTACGTCCGAGATGCTGGTGATCTTGAAACCAACCGCGTTCAATGCCCGCACCGCGGATTCGCGCCCCGGTCCGGGGCCCTTGATGCGCACTTCCAGATTCTTCACGCCGCATTCCTGCGCCGCGCGGCCGGCCTGCTCGGCGGCGACCTGGGCGGCGAACGGCGTCGACTTGCGCGAGCCCTTGAAACCGGCGGCGCCGGAAGTCGCCCACGACAGGGCATTACCCTGGCGGTCGGTAATAGTGATGATGGTATTGTTGAAGGAGGCGTGAATGTGGGCGATGCCTTCGGCCACATTCTTCTTGACCTTCTTCCTGACCCGGGTTGCGGTAGTCGTTACCTTTGCCATGTCTTGAAATCCCTGTACTCGATGCGTTTACTTCGCCACGTTTACTTCGGGGCGGGGGCCGGCGCCGACGCTGCGCTGGCGCTGCGCTGGATTGCCTTGCGCGGGCCCTTGCGGGTCCGGGCGTTGGTGCGGGTACGCTGACCGCGCACCGGCAGGCCACGGCGATGGCGCACCCCGCGGTAGCAGCCGAGGTCCATCAGCCGCTTGATGTTCATCGACAGTTCGCGACGCAAGTCGCCTTCGACAGTGAATTTGGCGAGTTGTTCGCGCAGCTTGTCCATGTCGTTGTCGGACAGGTCCTTCATCTTGGTCGAGAAAGTGACCCCGGCAGCCGCGCAGATCGCGCGCGCGCGCGCGCGCCCGATGCCGTAAATCGCGGTCAACGCGATCTCGGCATGCTGATGGTTCGGAATGTTTACACCGGCGATACGAGCCATAGTCGTCCTGCGTCCTCAGTAAAGTGGCGTTGCCGCCCGTTTAACCCTGTCGTTGCTTGTGGCGCGGGTTCGTGCAGATCACGCGTACCACGCGGTTGCGCCGGACGATCTTGCAGTTCCGGCACATCTTCTTGACCGATGCCTGTACTCTCATTTTTCGCTCCTTCAACCGCTCTGTATGCCTGCTTGCGCTCGAACCGGAGCGGCCGGCCTTACTTGGCGCGGAACACAATGCGCGCGCGCGTCAGATCGTAAGGCGTCAACTCCACCGTCACCTTGTCCCCGGGCAGAATGCGGATGTAGTGCATGCGCATCTTGCCGGAGATATGTCCCAGTACCACATGGCCGTTCTCCAGCTTGACGCGAAACGTCGCGTTCGGCAGGGTTTCGAGAATCTCGCCCTGCATCTGGATCGTCTCTTCCTTGGCCATGCTTCTGCGCTAACGGGTCGGGAACATCCCGCCCTTGAAATTCGCTTTCTTGAGCAGGCTCTCGTACTGGTGCGACATCACGTAGGCCTGCACCTGGGCCATGAAATCCATCGTCACCACCACGATGATCAGCAGGCTGGTGCCGCCGAAGTAGAACGGCACGTTCCACTTCACGATCAGGAACTCCGGCAGCAGGCACACCAGCGTGACGTAGATCGCGCCCACCAGCGTCAGCCGCATGATGATCTTTTCGATGTACTTCGCCGTCTGCTCGCCGGGCCGGATCCCCGGCACGAACGCTCCGCCTTTCTTCAGGTTCTCCGCTGTTTCCTTGGGGTTGAACACCAAGGCGGTGTAGAAGAAGCAGAAGAACACGATCGCGGACGCGTACAACAACACGTAAATCGGCTGCCCGGGGGACAGCTTGCCGCTGATGTCCCGCAACCAGGTCATGCCCTCGTTGCTCCCGAACCATCCGGCCAAAGTGGCCGGAAACAGGATGATGCTCGAGGCAAAAATCGGCGGAATCACGCCGGCCATGTTCAATTTCAGCGGCAGGTGCGAACTCTGCCCGCCATAAACCTTGCGACCGACCTGGCGCTTGGCGTAGTTGACCAGGATCTTGCGCTGGCCGCGTTCGACGAACACCACCAGTCCGGTCACCAGCACCGTACCCACCAGCAGCAGCAGCACCAGCGGAATCGAGAACGCTCCGGTGCGCGCCAGTTCCAGCGTGCCGCCGACCGCGCGCGGAAATCCCGCCGCGATGCCCGCGAAGATGATCAGCGAAATGCCGTTGCCGATGCCGCGTTCGGTGATCTGCTCGCCGAGCCACATCAGGAACATCGTGCCGGTCACCAGCGTCACGACGGTGATGAAACGGAACGCCAGTCCCGGCTCGAGAACCAGGCCGCGCTGCGATTCCAGCGCGATGGCGATGCTCAGCGCCTGGAAAGTCGCCAGGAACAACGTGCCGTAGCGCGTGTACTGGGTTATCTTCCTGCGTCCCGACTCGCCTTCCTTCTTCAGCTGTTCCAGTTGCGGCGAAACCACTGTCAGCAGCTGCATGATGATCGACGCCGAGATATACGGCATGATCCCCAGAGCAATGATGGTGAACCGCGACAGCGCACCGCCCGAGAACATGTTGAACATGTCCAGGATGCCGCCCTGCTGCGACTTGAACAGCTCCGCCAGTTGCACAGGATCGATACCCGGCACCGGCACGTGCGCACCGATCCGATAGACGATCAGTGCGCCGAGCAGGAACAGAAGCCGGCGCTTCAGGTCACCGAACTTCCCGGACAGTCCCAGAAATGAGTTCTCTGCCAAGTTCTATTCAGCCTTCAATGATGCCGCCGGCCTTCTCGATGGCCGCACGCGCACCTTTGGTGACCAGCAATCCGCGCAGGTTCACCTTGCGCCTGATCTCGCCGGCCAGGATGACCTTGGCCGCGCGCGCCGAGTTCGGCACCACGCCGGCCTGCTTCAGCACCAGGATGTCGATGTCGTCCCCCGTCATTTCATTGATCGCCGACAAACGCACCTCGACGGTATCGCCGCCGGTCAACGAAACAAAGCCGCGCTTGGGCAGGCGCCGGTGCAGCGGCATCTGGCCGCCCTCGAAGCCGATCTTGTGAAAGCCGCCGGAGCGCGCCTTCTGGCCCTTGTGGCCGCGGCCCGCGGTCTTGCCGGTGCCGCTGCCGCCGCCGCGACCGACACGCTTCCTGGCGTGTTTGGAGCCGGCTGCCGGTTTAATCTGGTTCAAACGCATTTACGCCTCGCACTTGAGCAGGTAGCTCACCTTGTTGATCATGCCGCGCACCGCCGGGGTGTCTTCCAGTTCCACCGTGTGGTTGATGCGCCGCAGCCCCAGGCCGCGCACCGTGGCACGATGGCTCTCGCGGGTACCGATCACGCCGCGCACCAGCGTGACCCTAACCTTCTTGCCCGATTTCGCCGCCTCTTTTTTGCTGCCGGTTGTTTTCCTGGCCGGCGCTTTCCTGGCGGTTTCCATGTCGGGCGCTGTTTTCTCAGCCATTGTTTTCTCAGGCATGGTTTACCCCAGGATCTCTTCCACGGTCTTGCCGCGCTTGGCAGCGATCTCGGAGGGGGTACTCATCCCCTGCAAACCGTTGATCGTGGCGCGAACAACGTTATAGGGATTGGTCGAGCCGAGGCACTTGGCGAGCACGTTGGTCACGCCCATTACTTCGAAGATCGCCCGCATAGGACCGCCGGCGATGATTCCGGTACCCTCGGAAGCGGGCTGCATGAACACTTTGGCGGCGCCGTGCTGTCCGACCACCGCGTGCTGCAGTGTCCCGTTCTTGAGCGATACCTTGACCATCTTGCGGCGCGCCTCGTCCATCGCTTTCTGCACCGCCACCGGCACTTCGCGGGCCTTGCCCTTGCCCATGCCGATGCCGCCATCGCCGTCGCCCACCACCGTCAGCGCAGCAAAACCGAGGATGCGGCCGCCCTTCACCCCCTTGGTTACGCGAGTGACCGACACCATCTTCTCTCGCAGCCCGTCGCTGCTGCCTTCCTTGTACTGCTGCATCCTGGCCATGATCTGTCCTTAAAACTTGAGCCCGGCTTCACGCGCCGCGTCGGCCAGCGCTTTCACGCGGCCGTGATATTTGAACCCTGCGAGGTCGAATGCCACCTGTTCCACGCCCTGCGCCTTAGCCTTTTCGGCGATGCGCTTACCCACCACCGCGTCGGCCTTGAC